>CATLEQ010000013.1 GCA_949915905.1 uncultured Lachnospiraceae bacterium
AGCCTCCCTAACTTTACTGAAGTGGGGAGGCGATGTATATGAGTACATACGAAGTTTTAAGCCTGTTGTTTTTGGGCGGTACGACATATCATTTATTAAAATTCATTATTTTCCTTTAAACAGGTAATAACACTTGCCTGTATATATTCTGCATTGATAAACAAACATTTTCCCCTAGATTCCCGACGTTCATTCTTTGCTTTATAATCATATGTGAAAATAGGAAGTACTGTCGGTAAGATGCTCGAACGGGATGTCCCGTGTTCATGGCCTGCAGCATGTCCAACGCCTCCCCGCCGCGCACCTCGCCGACGACGATTCGCTCCGGCCGCATACGCAAAGACGACTTAATCAAATCCCGAATCGTGATTTCTCCCGCCCCGGCCGCATTGGCGTTTCTCGTCTCCATGCTTACCAGGTTCTCCACTCCGGTAATCTGTAACTCCGCCGAATCCTCAATCGTAATGATGCGCTCGTTTTTCGGAATGTAATTCGACAGTGCATTCAAAAACGTCGTCTTGCCCGAACCCGTTCCCCCACATATGAAAATGTTATATTTGGACTTCACCAATATTTCCAGAACATCGGCGATTTCCTGCGTCAACGAGCCGTAGGCAATCAATCGTTCTATCGTCATCGGCGTTTTGGAAAATTTTCGAATCGTGACCGTCGGCCCGCACAAGGCAATCGGCGGCAAAACCACATTGACACGCGAGCCGTCCGGCAGACGCGTATCCACTATGGGATTGGCCTGGTTGACTTCCCGCCCCGCAAGCCCGACGATACGCTGGATAATGTCCTCCAGCCGCCGCTCGCTCTCAAACTCCTGATCCAGTTTTTGCAGCACGCCCTTTTTCTCGATAAAAATATTTTTCGGCCCATTCACCATGATTTCCGTGATATCGTCATCATTCATAATCACGTCAAGAATGCCAAATCCCCGAATGGAACTGAAAATCTGTTTTACAATATTAACCCGCTTGTCAATCGAGCAATATTGTCCGGACAATCTTTCGTCCACCAGACGTTCAATCTTTTCCTCCAACTCCTCGTCCGTATACTCGCTTAAAGGAAGATTCGCCGCTATATACGCCTTGATTTCCCGCACCAGTTCTTCTGCATTTACATTATCCATAAAACACCATCCATCTCATATCTATCCAAACAATTGCCCGAATATTGTATGCGCGTCCGTTTTAGACAATATTTCCATAACGGATATCTGACCGAATCCCAATTTCGGGATCTTCCCCATTGCAACATTTTCCCATTCTGTCAATGCTTCTCCCGCTTTTTCTTCCAACCCGTTATACAACAGGCGCACTTTGCTCATCATCAGGTCCTCTTTCTGCTCATCCAAAATGTGAATCGCCTCTAACGCGCGCTTCGTCTTATGATTGGCCGTTTTACTTCCATTCGTGACAAAAATGGTACAATAAGATTCCCGCATGATATCGAACACCCGGGAAGTCAATGCAAACGGTGTGTCCAATATAAGATAGTCAAACTCCCCGTTCAACTCCAAAACTTCCATCAAGCTTTTCATCTCTTCGTCACTAAATTCCATCATGTCCAACGCGCTTGGCGAAGCCTGGAAAAAGGAAACCCCGGTCTCGTCCTTTCGCACGCAGCTTTCAATTTTCAAGGCAAAATTTGCCTTTTTACTCTTCAGGGCGTAGAGCACGCTGCCGAAATCCGCAGTTCCTTCCGCGTGAAACCATTCTTCCGACCGCTCAAAGGTTGACAAGGGAAGATACAACACACGTTTCCCTTTTGCCGCCAAGGCACCCGCGCAAACCGCTGCTGCCGTACTGCATCCCGTTCCTCCTGCCGCCGCGGTAAACAATAGAACCCGGGCTCTGTTTCCATCCGTCTTAAAGCCAATGACTTCCGACACGTTTTCCGAATAAATGTCCAAAATCTCCTTATAAATCAGTTCCGCTTTCTGAAACTTGCAGACCGTGCGCACGCCCCTTATCGTATCTATGTCCGGCGTATCCGCCAGATACGCGAAGCCGCACTTCTTCGGTATTTTCTGCTGGTCAATCTCGTAATTCCCGTCACTTAGAAAGACATCAATCTTCTTTGTCAACAACGCCTCCATCACATGTTCTTGATTCGTAAACAAATACATTTCCAATTTGTCAGAGAATAAATTATTAAAATTCGATGCCATCCGCTTGATATAATTTGCATTTTCCGACAACATTGCCACTTTTATTACCATAACCGTCCCGCCCTTCCATCTAATTTACTCCATCCTGATTTTCTTATCACGACTTCTTCCATAATGCTTCCTTCCACATGTTTTCTTCTATTTATAATAGCTTCATAACTCTTTCCATATGGCTTCTTCTGTATGAATTCTTCTATATGACCTCTTCTGTATGAATCATCGTAATGCTTTGCAAGATTTTCAACTCCTCCGGTTCTTGTAGTTCCTGAAACGGAAGCTCCGCCGTCTGTTCCGGGTCAACATTCGAAACCTGCCGCGAGACTCTCCCCATCCCTTCCACTTCAATCATTCCCTTGGCCTTCCTCGTTTCTTTTTCTCTCGACCTTCCTCCCATCCTTACTTTCTCCCACCAACTCACAGAACCATCCGCACACTGGACTACTGCCACGGAAATGTTATCCCTTTCCCCTCGCTTTTTCACTAATTCCACCAATTTTTTACTTGTTTTCCGCAATTGTCTTTTATCCCCGGGCTTGATAGAAAAATAACCGTCATACATTTCACCTTCATCTAATACATGCCGAAATCCGTCTGAACACAGCAAAAACAACGTCCCCCTATGAACCTCACCAAAAGCAATTTGCGGCTCCACCGCTCTCGATGCCCCGATGCATTGTAACAGCACACTTCTCTTCGCGTGCGTTTTTGCCTGCTCGGGTGTCAAATTTCCAAGCCGAACCTCTCTGGCCACGTAAGTCTGATCCTCGGTAAGCTGTCGGATTCTGCTTTCTAAGTCCGTCAAGGCATATATCCGGGTATCCCCTACATGTATAATCGCGTACCTATTTCCCACTACCAGCAACGCACTGCAAGTCGTCCCTATATTTGCATGAATCCGCCGTCCAAATTCAAGAATCCTTCGGTTTTCCTCCCCAAGTACCCCTCTTACCTCTTCCGAAAGTTCTTCTAACGTACAAAACCGTAACCTTTTTGGCAATACATGCTCAAACCAACTTACAAATGCACGAATCAACGTTGCGCTGGCTAATTCTCCTTTGGAAAGCCCCCCCATTCCGTCACACACGACCGCCATCACAACTTGGCCGCAATTTTTCGTATTCGCTATGCGTATACAAACACTGTCCTGATTGTTCTCCTTACTGGTTCCCACGTCCGTCACTGCTGACGCATAATACTCCACAATTCCACCCCACTCCCGCTCCCATCCCTCAACTATACCGCTCTGAACATCCTTTTTCGTCCTATTATACCGCTATAATTAGTAAAAATCAATAATAATCGGTAATTTAATCGTGAATATTACCGTTAAAAATAGCTTATACTATTAAAAAAGTGGTGGTGTTTTTCATGGATGATAATTTTGTTCGTCAACGAATAACGGAATTAAGGATTAAAAAAGGTGTCTCAGAGTATAAGATGAGCACCGATTTGGGACATAGCAAAAGCTATATCCAAAGTATTTCTTCGGGAAGAGCGTTGCCGTCCCTCTCTGAATTCATTTTCATGTGCGAGTATTTGGGGACTACCCCGAAAGATTTTTTCGACGAAGCCGATGCCGAACCGATTTTGGTTCGCCAGCTTTGCAACACGGTCAAAGAAATGCCCGACAAAGATTTGTTGGCTTTGATTAACATCGCAGAACGTCTGCGGGAGAAGCAACATATCGTGGACACGCTTAGGAACTGTTAGGAATTATAGTAATGGGGCTTTTTGTGTTATAGGGAGCAAAGTTTCCTATAACAATCGAGTAGGGGAGATTTTTCCCCTACTCGCCGCGCCGAGGCAGGCTGCATCAGCAGCATATACCTTTCTGTCCCGTGTGTACAAAAAGCGCATAGTCCACATCACTGTCCCATGCGCCTTCCAATGTTAATTCAAGAAAAGTAACAACCTGATATTTCTTCCACAGAAATTCTTCCATTTTTATATTGACAAAACTCCGCTCTTCCGATAAAATCATTTGTAAAAGAGATGGGTTTTCACCGTACGGTTTTTACTCAAGCGGGCTGCTCGTCTCTTTTTTTATTGCCAGCAGATCATAAAGATATTTCCTGCCATCCGCATTATGACGCACCAGCATCCGGGCAAAAAAGATATTATACCGACAGACCTCACCGCTCTTATCGTCATATACCGGCAAGGCAAATCTCACATCATACCGATACCACCCGTATTTTGCATCCTTCTCATGTTTCTTTTTTGTATTCTCCGAGTATTCCCCGTTCGTAGCAATCTGGATTAGCTCGGGAATCCCCTGCGCCGCATTGGCCTTGGCCTTCGCAACAGCTCCTTTGAGGGCAAGCCTGCTCTCTGAGCCGGCATATTCATCCGGGAAGCTGCTGGAAATAAATATCTTTTCAGACGTTTCCTCAATCTCATAAAATTCCCCAACATATTCTTTGAGATAGTTCTCTACATCCTTCCAGTCTTCCCGCTTCTTGCCTTTAAAACGGATATCGTTAATAAGAACAATTTTTTCACCGTTTAGACCGACAATAATATTTACATTTCTATCCATGGTATCCTACTTTCTTTTCAATCTATCTCTATCCGAAATATGATACCTTCGGAGACGTGTTCCTAGAGAAACTACGGCCGCATCGTTCATATAAAAACTATGGCGACCTACGTTTTCAGCCCCACTTCGTCACCTTATCTTCTCAACCTCTTTCAGCTGGCTCCGATACCCCTGCTTTTTCAAACGCTCCTGAACCACCTTCGCATTTTCCATGTCCGTATTGGGAAGCAGCACGTAAAATCTTCCGTCCCGCATCATGCCCATATAATCCGTCTGACGTATGTTGCAGGCTACCGCCGCCGAAGCCTCTTCAAAATCCTGATACCCCGTCATGACCTCCAAAAGCGAACACTCCGTCAATCCCTTGTCCCTGGCCTCGAAAAACGCGCTTACCAGTACCATGAACGCCTCTTCGTTTAAAACATTGGTTCCTTCCAAACGATTCCGGCTTCTAAAATTGGCCATGTGATAGTTTGCATGCAAAATCGCATCCTGGATCAGCATCCCGATTACCTTCAGCCGGTTCGCCTCATCCTGCGTCATCCTCTGGCTCGGAATTCCCCAAATCATCAGAATCACCCGCATCTCGCCCTCGGCATGTATGGAGCTGGCCATGAGCGGGCGATTTTCTTTCCCATCCAAATTCAGGTAAACCCGTCCGGCCTTCAACGCCTCGCACATATCTTCCATCGCGACATACTCTATCGAATTTCCCAACTTACGCGCATCCACCGATGTGGCGGAAAATAATCTGGCGTACCCTCTGTTTGCCACGCTGTACACCGCCACGTCTTTCGTTTCCATCAGTTCTGACAACACTTGTGCCGCATAAAACAGTACTTCCTCGGTATTGTATTTTTCCAATCTAGAAACAATTCCATAAACCGTATCCAGGCCGTCCCCATGCCCCTTGCCTTCGGCAATCCGCCTTAACCGTTCGATTTCCTCGTCCTTCTCTGCAAGCAGCTTTGACTGCCGTTCCATCTCGTCACGCGCCTCTTCCAGCTTCTGCCGCAATGCGTCCTTGTCCATCATTTGCAATCCTTCAAACTCCAATTTTCTCGCCCCTTTGTGTTTCTTTTGAATTTCTGTTTTATGAACCATGGCAGTCATTCATTTTGGCCTTGCACGCCGATAACACGCCTCCCACAATGAACGACCTCCTTTATTATATTTCATTTTGTACTTATTGTAAATATTTTGTGTGCGAAAAACAAGTTTACAATTCAGCCTACAATTCATCGCCAGTTACTTTTCACGGGAGCCGCCAAAGTATTTCCCGATTTGTGCGATAAACCGAAGCACGTCCATCTTCATCGGCTCCGGGAAGGCCGCCAGCACCGGTGCCGTCTCGAAACTAAGCACCTTGTCAAACCGGATATTTTTAAGCCCCCTCACAAAACCCTCCCAGTCCGTGGCGGTCTTATTTTCCCTTGTCTTTGTAAACGTGAACGGAATCTGGTGCAAATCACGAATTCCGTCATTATCATGAATATGAAGCACCTTGAGCCGATAATCCAGCGTGGTAATAAACTTTTCAAAATCAATTCCCACCAGGTTCGCATGCCCCGTGTCAAAGCAAAATCCCAACACCTGTGCGTGATACTTTTCATTGACACGGTCAATCCGCTCTGCCGCCTTGGCCGCGTCACAACAAGGCCCTTCGACCAGATGCCCGCCTATGGAATCGTACAAATTTTCAACACAGATGGTAATTCCCAGTTCCTTTGCCAATGGCGCAATCGAGTCTATAAACGCTTCCGTCCGTTCCCACTCGGCCTCCTCCGACCCCAAATACCTGGCAAGCTTAAAGCCATGTATGACAATATGTGGACACTCCAAAAAATGGCAAATATACATACTTTTCGGTGCCATTTCCTTCCACAAATATTCATTCAGAGCCGCGTCTCCCCGAGGCACATAAATCGGATACGGCATATGCATCTGGTTGATGGTAATCCCGGCCGATTGCGCCCCTTCTTTATGCGGCGTAAAAAAATGCTCCAACTCCTGAACGGACCTGGAAAAAAATGCCGCCTCCTCCGGCAAATGCTCCTGCACGCCTCCCGCGAAAGCTTCCGAAAACGTTTCCCTGGAAGAATTATAAATCCATGTATTTTTAAGGTATGCGTTCAAGCTAAAATCCGCACACGAAAAACCCGCGGACGCAAGAGCCCGGAATCCTTCCCCGGGATTTACGTCATCCACGGCATTTTGAGTCTGTACCCCTATATCAAGCATCGTTCCCTCCTGCCATCACCGGCACCCATTCATCGCTAAAATATTCAATCGGATTCTCAAGTCCCATCTCCTGCAACTGTCCTGCAATCTCGTCATAATAAATATTACAGATAAAAATGGCACAATCCTTCGGCAGTCTTTTTAACTCCTCAGGACTTTTTACCATAAGCCCTTCCACCCTGGTATTCCATAGCGCGCGATTATTGTCACATGTAAAAAGCGGCGGAAACTGCGTTCCATAACATTTCATATAATTGCGGCACATGTTTCCGGCTCCAAACAAAACCCTGCTTTTATATTTTTTCAACACCTGCTCCTGCCCCAATTGCCATGCAAAATATTTCCCCGTATCCCTTGCAAGTTCCAGAAATTTCATGCGCAGCGTCCCCGGCACACCTTTCAACGAATCGTGAAAATCAAAAACCACCAATCCGTCAAATGAAATGTCTCGAAGTCCAAGAATCAAGCTTCTCCAATCCGTGCACGAGCCATACTCTCCCATGCTCGTGAACGGAAGAAGCGCCCCGTTGGCATGCCCGTCATTTTCACGGAGAATCACCGCTTTCACCCGATTTCCCAGCACGCGGATAACCTCGTACATATTTTGCCCGCAGAGATTACAAACGCCGACGTCAAGACAAAATCCAAACCGCGTTGCATCCAAAATCTCCGCCGTCTCCCTCGCATCGCAAAAGCTCCCGCGAATCAAATGTCCATTCAAATCCCGGCATTCATTTTTCAAAAGCAGCGTGACATTTTTCTTCCTTGCGGCAACGGCCAGTTTTTGATAACATTCCATGGACAAGGCCGGAACGATCAAATCATTGCAACCTATTTTTTCACACGCCTGAATGCATTCCATCGTCAACTCTGCCAAAAACGTCTCGTCTTCCACGCGCTTGCCGTCCGGACTCATGCATGGCACCATGGCAACAGGAAACCGCATCCCCCTTTTGCCGCACTCCGTATACAAGACTTCTTCCCCTACCGAAAAATCCATTACGATATTGCTAAAACCCGCCCGTTCCATGGCACTTACGCCGCGCCCCGGGCTGATATCACTTACAATCCCCTTTGGCGAATAAACAACCTTCATATTCCTCTTCCTCGCCGCCTTTCATCCTCATTCTCAAGCCAAACTCTTTTCTTTCAATAACATAGCATCTATTGCCGTAAAATTCAATGTTTTTTATTGACTTATATGCAAAATAGACGGATAATAATGTTACAATTTGATGCCGTGCCAATACGGTTCAAACTATAACAAGCATGATTACCATCAAAGGCAAAAAGGACTTTGCCCAAAGAAATACCGCATCTTTTATGCGGCATTCAAGGAGGAAAACCAGAATGGAAAAAAATGAGAAAATCTATGTTTCCGGCCACTGCGGGATGGTGGGTTCCGCCATCGTCCGTGAACTGAAACGTCAGGGATACACAAATATTCTCACCCGCACGCACAAGGAGCTTGACCTCTGCCGCCAGAACGACGTGGAGAACTTCTTTGCGGCAGAAAGACCGGACTACGTATTTCTCGCCGCCGGAAAGGTCGGCGGCATCATGGCCAACCAAAACGCCCTGGCGGACTTTATGTACGACAATATGATTTTGGAAATGAACGTCATTCATTCCGCATGGAAAAACGGATGCAAAAAACTGGAGTTTCTCGGCTCCTCCTGCATTTACCCGCGCATGGCTCCGCAGCCAATGAAAGAAAGCTGCCTCCTGACTTCGGAATTGGAAAAGACAAACGAGGCATACGCCCTGGCCAAAATTTCCGGTTTAAAATATTGCGAATACCTGAACACGCAATACGGCACGGACTATATTTCCGTCATGCCGACCAACCTCTATGGTCCAAATGACAACTACCACCCCACCCACAGCCATGTATTGCCGGCTTTCATCCGCCGCTTTCATGAGGCAAAAACAAACCATCTGCCCGAGGTGGTCTGCTGGGGTGACGGCTCCCCGCTCCGCGAGTTTTTGTATGTGGACGACCTCGCAAACCTCTGCGTATTCTTGATGAATCATTATTCAGGAAATGAGACGGTCAATGCCGGAACCGGCAAAGAACTGTCCATCAAGGAGCTGGCAGAATTAATTGCCAGGATTGTTGGATATGAGGGTTCCATCCGATGGGATACCACAAAAGCAAATGGAACTCCCAGAAAGCTTTTGGACGTGAGCAAGGCCGCAAGCCTTGGATGGAGCTACAAGACGGAATTAGAGGACGGACTCCGCCTCGCTTACGAGGACTTCCTGACCAATCCAATGCGGACGGAGCGATAATCTCCCCTTGAAAGCCTACAAAACATATGGTATTATCGTGTAAAGGGGGAATTTTCATGAAAATATCTACAAAAGGAAGATACTCACTGAGGATGCTTTTAGATCTCGCCGAACACGCCAACGACGGATATATCGCATTAAAGGACATCGCGCAGCGACAAGGCATTTCCAAAAAATATTTGGAGCAGATTGTTCCCATCCTCAACAAAACCGATATTTTAAAAGCAAACCGCGGTTTCCAGGGCGGATATATGCTTGCGAAAGCACCTGACAAATATACGGTCGGCATGATTCTCAGACTCACGGAGGGCAGTCTTTCCCCCGTTGCCTGTCTTGACCAGGATCCTGCTCAGTGCGAACGAAGCAATGAATGTGCCACCCTTCCCGTATGGCAGGGATTGAGCAAGGTTATCAATGAGTATCTTGACAGCATCACCTTGCAGGATATTTTAGACCAGCAGAGGGAACGCTATGCCAACGATTATATGATTTGACTTAAAACCGTTGTTACTTTTCACAAGATAGGGAAACAAGGAATAAAGCGTTGCAAGCTTGCTTGCATAACGCTTCATTCCTTGCTTTCCACAACCCGAAAAGGACGGCTGCCCCACGGCGGGAAACGTGAAGCCCTTCCCGCCTCTTATTCCGTAAACATCGGCGTGGACAAATATCTCTCGCCCGTGTCCGGCAGCAATGCCACGATAAATTTCCCCTTGTTCTCCGGACGTTTTGCAAGTTCCGTAGCGGCAAACACGGCCGCTCCGGAAGAAATGCCCACAAGCAGCCCCTCTTTTCTGGCAAGCGTTCTGCCCGTCTCAAAAGCGTCCTCATTTTCAACCGTAATAATTTCATCATAAATCCCGGTGTTTAACGTATCGGGAACAAATCCCGCGCCAATCCCCTGAATCTTATGCGAACCAGCCGTGCCTTTGGAAAGAACCGGGGAACCTGCCGGCTCGACGGCGACCACCCTGACATCCGGATTTTGGGACTTCAAATATTCGCCCACGCCGGAAACCGTGCCGCCCGTACCGACACCCGCGACGAAAATGTCAACCTTGCCATCCGTGTCATTCCAGATTTCAGGACCGGTCGTATTTTTATGCGCCGTCGGATTTGCCATATTTGTAAACTGGCTGGGAATGAAACTGCCCGGCGTTTCCTTTGCCAGCTCCTCGGCCTTGGCAATCGCCCCTTTCATCCCCTTTGCACCTTCGGTCAGGACAATCGACGCGCCATATGCCTTCAAAAGGTTTCTGCGCTCTATGCTCATCGTCTCCGGCATGGTGAGAACCACCTTATACCCTCTCGAAGCCGCAACCGCTGCCAGGCCGATGCCCGTGTTGCCGCTGGTCGGCTCAATAATGACGGATTCCGCCTTCAAAAGCCCCCTCGCCTCCGCATCGTCAATCATCGCTTTTGCAATTCGGTCTTTTGCGCTTCCAGCCGGATTAAAATACTCCAACTTGGCATAAATCTCCGCATCCACTTCCTTTTGTGCCACATAATTGCCCAGCTTCAAAAGCGGCGTGCCGCCAATCAAATCTGTAATGCTTTCATAAACCTTCATTTTACCATCTCTCCTTTTCTGCTAATTTAAATAGCCTATAAAACATACTTGTTTCATAGGCTTTATATTACCATCCATTCCTTCCCTTGTCAATAACTTTTTGATTTCTACAGCCGTATCGTCTCGTTTTTCACTTCCACTTCCATTTCCCTTAGCACCTTCACGCAATTTTGCACATAACGTCCCACCGCCGTTTCTTCCGACATCTGCACGCCGTAAACGCCGGACTTGTAAATGTCATACAACGCCTCGATTTCCCCTATCGTGGGAATCGGCTTCGTCTCCATGCTCTTCAACACCTGCGTGGCGAGGAAAATCTTCACGTCAAAGAACAATGCCTTCTCAATGATATATTTCTGGAATCTCGGAATCCGCTCCACTCCCACGTCCGTGGACAAATCCCCCCGGTCAACCAGAATATAATTTGTCAAAGGCAGGATTTCATTCATATTGTTGACCGCGTCCAGCGTCTCAATCTTTGTAATCAAGTCCGTCTTTCCCCGCACCAGTGAGCGGACTTCCTTTACATTTTCCGGCTTTCTGACAAACGAAAGTCCGACAAAGGAAAGAGCCCACTTATTCGCCAGTTCGATAAGCTGTCTGTCTTTCTCAAACAAAAACGGGATGTCGCCGTGAATCCCCCGCACATGAACGCCTTTATTGTTAATCAGCACGCCGTCCGACTTCGACAAAAACACGATTTTCTCACTGTCCGCCGACACCACCTCAAATTCAAAAATACTGTCGTTCGCCCATGCGGTCATCCCCGGTTTCAAATGCTTGTAAAACTCCGTATAATTGAAGCATTGGCTGGACAGCTCAAATGTCTTCCCGGTTTCCACCCTGACTCCGCCGTCCGGCAAATCCTTCGTCCGCACCTTGTTTCCCGGCAAATCCATCAGGATGTCCGCGTCCGGAACCTGCTCCCGGATTTTTAAGATGTTCTTTTCCACTTCCTCGATGCTTCCATGCGCACCGTTAATGCGATAAATGTTTCTTTCGTCATGAATCTCCGCCAACGGCACCTCATACAATAACGCCGGTCCCACCGTTAAAATAAATCTCTTCATCTTTTCCTCCTTCTTTTTCTAATTCTTTACTTTGTCAATTCCATAAATATATTTGCATTTTTCTTCTGCTGCCTGCGAAGCCAGTACCCCGCAATCAGCGAGGACAGCATCGTCGTCAGGATCAGCACCGTAAAAAATTCCACGCTGATGATTTTATAGGAATATGCCACCGTCGCCAGCACGATGCCCGGGCCTCCCCTGGCGTTCATCGTCACTGCGAAATTGATCTTCGTCGCTCGGTTCAAATCCGTAAACTGTAAGAGGATTAGCGTACCTGCCGCTTCCAAACCGAACGCGATGACAAAGAACACGATAAATCTCACCACTGAAAAATCATGTATGACATTTAGCTGAATGCCCACCAAGGCAAAATAAATCGGAATGAAAAACGAGAACATAAAATTCCCCAGCGACTCCATCCTGTTTTTCGTCTCGTCGTCCACGCCGGCGACCGCCTTCACAATGTAACCGACGAGGAACGAGGAATACATGATATTGATTCCCAACTTATATAATAACGCCGCCACCAAAAGCAACGCGGCGAAGCTAACGGTATAAAAATCAATCGGTTTAAACTTCCTTTTCCATATATGTACATGATCCGAAACGAGCCTTACAGCCACGAACAAGCCCAGCGTCACGATTACGACCACCACCATCTCGAGCAATCTTATCTCACCGGTCGTCGCAATCCGGGTCGCCGCATTTAACAAAATCCACAAGCACAAATCCTGAAACGTGGAAACCGTAAGCACCATGTTCGAAAACTTCGTGTTCATAATGCCCATGTCAAAGAAAATCTTCGATATGACGGGGATGGACGTAATCGCCACCCCTATGGCAAACACCAGGCCAAATGCCACCGCATTGTCCAATTCTCCGATAAAATGTTCCTGGAACATGGAAATAAACGGAATCGCTCCCGCCATAGGAAGGATCGTCGCCCCGATAAACACACAACCAATCGTCCTCACATTTTTCTTGTCGAACTCGATCTTCGTGTTATAACCGGACAAAAACATCAGGAAAATAAGACCCAACTGATAAAAAATATTCAGTACTTTTCCCTCCTGCTCATATGCCATGAAGATACCCGCCATGGCATCCGGTGCAAAAAAGTAGAGGAAACTTCCTCCCCAAAACATGCCTCCGATGATTTCCCCGACCACCCTGGGCGCCTTTATTTTTTCAAAAAGACTCCCGAACACATACGCCCCGGCCAGCAAAAGTGCGAGCGCAATCAGGGTCATGATGATTTCCTGCTCCGATAATGTCTCCAAATGCATTTCTTATCCCATCCTTCCCTTCACGGCGAAAAAAGTATAAAAAAAAAGTGCCGCAAATTCAAGCACTTTTCCCCTTCTTTAGTCACCCTCTTAGAAAATGGATAAAAATATATTTTAGTTATTTTCTTAGAAAACGAGAAAGTTACGCCTTATTCTGCACGATTTTATATACCCTCGATATACTCAGCTCATACTTTTTCGCCAAATCGCTAATCTCGTAATCCCCGCTGTAAAAATCGGCCTTCAGCCGGGCGTTTCTGGCCTCCTTATCCTGCCATGCGTGATTTTCCGGGAAATATACCGTCGTCCCCGCCAATTCGCTCGCGACCACGTTATAGTTTTCCTCCCCGATTAATTCCCTTAAATGTTCCAATGCCTCTTTCGAATTCATTTCCCATCAACCCTATTCTATCGCATCCAATCCCAACCTTTTCCAAACACACACGCACTATTCAATAAACACTTTGTCACATTTCAGAATGGCATCGAAAATCTCCTGCCGCATCATGATTTCGTCCGGAATCCTGCCGTCGCCTATATACTTTCGAATAATCGTCCCGCTGATTTCCACCCGGTTCGTATCATAATGCCCGCATGTGTTGTCCGTCACGACTTGCTTGCATCTCGTACAATAATACGGCTCCCGGGTCAACAGCAATTCAATCCCCAGGTCATGCTCCGCGGAAAGCCTCCTCGCCAGCGCGTGCGCGTCATAAGCCCCGTAATAGCCGCCGACACCCGCATGGTCACGCCCGATGATAAAGTGCGTGCATCCCAGGTTCCTGCGGATAATCGCGTGGAACACGGCCTCCCTGGGCCCGGCGTAGCGCATCTGCGTCTTAAGCCCTGCCATGTAGACTCTGTCGGAAGGGTAAAACTCCTTTATCATTTCCGTGTAAGCGGCAATCACCGCCTCCTCGGTAAAGTCCCCCTTTTTCTTCCAACCAGTAATCGGATTGATGAACAACCCGTCACAAACCTCCAGCCCCAGACGTTGGATATGCTCGTGCGCCTTGTGAACCGGGTTCCTCGTCTGGAATCCCACGACGGTTTTCCATCCTTTTTCCTTGAAAATCCGTTTCGTCTCTTCCGGCTTTAAAGCCCCGTCAAGCAATCCACGTTTAAGCAACTTCGTTTTTCCCCCGACACGGTACGGGCTCCGCCCGTGTTCCTTTTTCACGCCCGGGTGCGCGTCCTCCAACGTGCCAAACACCTTCTCGATATCCGCGTCCGTCATCTCATACTTGTCCTCCACGTCGATGGATGCCACGACCTCGCCCTGAAATAGTAAGTCCAATATCCGGCAACACTGTGCTTCCCCATCCGCCGACAAAACATCGGCATACTTGTCCCCCGGGCTTTCAGCGCCAACACGTCCGCCTTCTGACGACTCCCTGACCGCCAGCTTGTCATATATCTCCTTGGGCACGTCCAGCGTCACTGGTATCGTGAACACCTCCCCGTTTGCCATCGTGCAATGTCCGATGACGGAACGAAAATCCCGCGCCCGCATAAAACCGTCCAACGGGTACAAAAGCCCCGTTTCTATGTTGATAATGTCTTGTAACGTCTCCTCGTTAATTTCAATTTGTAACTTCATGTACAACCTCCTCGTTCTGCCATAAAAAAACATCTTGCACTTTTGAAGCGTCTCAAATCCGCTCATTTTCAAGGAAGTTCTTTTCGGTATTTTTCCGTTAAATAGGAAAATGTCGTGTCCGGAACCAGTTCCCGTATCACATCCCAGTTATTATCATCCAACAGACTCCTTACCCGGCTGGCTGAAATTACGTTTCCGTCCTTCTCCAGTCTCGGTATCTCCTCAAAACCGATTCCATGCCGCAACAGAATGGCTTCCAACGTCCGATTGTACTGGTTCGTCACGGTATCAAGCGGCTCCGTCCCCACGAACCGCACCCGGATGTTTGCCGCCGGTGCAATCTCATTGGCAAAAAGCGTGACATCCTCCGAACTGTCCACAATCCGATCTTGTAACTGAGATTTATTGAAATACTCCGAAAACGTCAACGACGAAAGGACAAATTTCCCACTCCCGACCACACAGACATTCTTCAAGTCACTGCACCCTTCCCTCACGAGGCGAATCCGGTCTTCGAACGGGAAAAACGACTTGTCCTCCTGCACCACGAACACAATCAACATGTCACACCTTTTCGCACATGTTTCAATCAAATAACGGTGTCCCAAGGTAAAGGGGTTGCAATTCATGACAATGGCGCCGACCATGTCCCTTGCCCCGGAATAATCCGAATAAATCCCGGCCAACTCCCGCTTATACTCTTCCAACTCTGACAGTTGTTCCTCCGATAAATGATAATCATCCCTGGCAATCTGATGGGCCGGCTGTTCCTCCTGCAAGCTGTCCCGAAAAAAATCATTCACCTTGAAGGTGTCCAGCAATCCTTGCGCCACAAGGCCGTGCGCCGTCTCCGTCACGTGCATGTCGTCAAAAAACAACTCGCCGTGCTTGTAGGGACGAACTTCCAATTCCTTATTGTAGGAAACAATCTTGCCACCTACTCCTACCACGATGTCACCTGATTTCAATGGTAATGCTTTTAAAATAGCCAACACTTCTTTCTGCCAGTCCATGCCATCCAAAGCAAACCCATAATTCTCCACGAGAAATGACTCTTCAGGAGCATACATATTCAACAGTTTCTGCAACTGGGAAGCCAGCGTTCCCTCATCTCTCACGCCGATACCAAGAATTGAACATCCACCCACAATATATACGACTCGTTTAAAGTCTTTTGGTTGCCAGAATGTCCTCCGATGCCCATTCACAGTATTTAAATATTTTCCTTTATAATCTTCAAAATGTCTGGCTCCGTCTACTCCCACATAAGACTGGGGAGGTGTCAATACCTCCAAAATACCAGAAGTCTCCTTGATATATTCTGATAACGGCGATGATAACAAAGGATTCTGATAAAACGTGCTGTAATGAATTCGATCCTCCAGAATCCATTTTTCATTTTCCGATAAGTTCTCTTTTGGAAATGCCGGATAGCGCGCATTAATAAAAACAACACCCGGAATCTCATCTATAAATTGCCTCAATGCTGGCAACATTCCTGACCTGGTTGCATGTAATTCCTCCGAATATGTATCAAAATTCACTGAATCAATTACAACATCATTCTCTTTGTCATAAACCACAAAAGATATCCCTCTATGTCGAACCGCGCTCTCCCGCCCGTTAATTTTCACGCTGCACATACGTGGGGAATCCACTTTCTGCATCCCCGCACTTTTTACGAAAACATCCGCATTTCCCAGCTTGCACGCCATGCTGACCGAATGCGTCTCTGAAATTTTTTCATCTATCCTTTGTGCCCCGTCTATCACGGCACAGTAAGATAACCGCCATTTATTGCAAAGATTTATATCAAGCCCCAATTGCCGAAGCCTCTCCCCCAATTCCCAGGTAAACCTGCTGCTCCCGCAAGGAGTATCCATTGACGCAATGATAATTCCATACCCGTCTTTCACCGCCCGGAGAAGCAACTCAAGATACCGTGAGAACTCTGTCTCTGCGCGAAACTCTTCCGAAGATGTGCGCTCCATCTCAACCCGCCCCAACAATTCCCTGATAGCCTCGATTTTCTCCGACACATCCTCGCTCCCGAACCCTGCAGACATCATGCCGCCCAGCTCTTTGAACCGAGCCGCAAGTTGACTTGTGTCCCCGACTTCTTCCACATACCTCGCAACCTCGCTGGCGAAAAAGGCCATGTCCGAAGCCAGCTTTTCCCTCGCTTCACCAGCCTCCATGCCTGACAATATCTCTGCCGCCTCCTGCAACGTATGAAACAACTCACATATTTTCTCATACTGTAGCTTTCTCATCACATGCCCCTTCCATGTCCAATGCGCACCCATCCCTTACCTATCACGCAGCCATTACGCTTCTGTCATGTAGCCCTCATACACTTATCGCGCATCTATTCTCCATCATCACTCACCACAACATCTATCCCACATATTCCTCACCATATTTCTTTGCAACATAACCCACCACGGCCTGATATGTCTCCTCAACCGTCATCTTGTCCACCTCCAACACCAGATCCGGAGTCTGCGGCTCGTCAAACACTGTGTCGATTCCAACAATCTGCGTCTTGCCCACGTTCTTTTGATACATGCCCTTGACATCGTTTTTCATACTGACCTGCAAGTCCTTCTTCAAATAAATCTCATTGTACCCGGCTATTTTTCTCCTCGCGAGCTGCCGTAAATGCTCCAACGGCCCGATATTACAAATGATTCCAATAATGTCATTCCGATCCAAAAGATACGCCCCGAGAATAATCCGCTTGATGTTCGCCTCCCTGTCGGCATCCGTGTAGCCAAGGTCACGGTCAAACAAGTCCCGCACCTCGTCCCCGTCCAGCAAATAGCATTTTTTTCCCAACTCATTAAAATGTGATTCCAATTTTCTCCCGATGGTAGTCTTGCCCGCACCGGAAATTCCGATTAACCAAAGTATCATTACCAACCCTCCCTATTTTCAGCCAATGTGAAATTCATCTTTCAAATCCCACCTCATTATAGTATACTCTGTCCGGCCAAATCCCCATGTTCCTAAACTCCGCCTCTATGTTCTGACCATATTGACTTGATGTCACCAAAATGTAATAGTCTTTATATGTATTGCAAAGCTTTTCTGGCAAAATGACCTCTTTCCCTTCAAAAACATAGGGGTTCGTCATTACCTTCTTATCACTATATAGAATCTTCTGCTTCAAATCTCCATCCATCCGTTTCAACAATCCCTCGCAGTCATTACCCGTACCATAAAAAATCAATTTTTCATGACATTTTATATACTCCATCATCTTTGCAATCTTCTCTTCATTAAATTTCTCCATTCGCTCTTTTGCCGTCTGTTTCAATTCAAACCGTTCAAGCTCTGGTTGTACATCATTTAGTACCATATGTTTTCTAACATTCCATAACTGCCACCCTATCCATTCACGTATGTTTAAATCTTCGGACTCATTCCTTCCAAACACCTTTTTCTCATCAAAACGAAACGGTTTAAGAAACAGTTCCTGCAACTCTCTGCGAGAAAATTTTAGACAATTCTCATAAACATAACCATATCTTTTTTGATAGGGACTGCATGCGATTGAAATCCGAAACCGGTCAAATTCTGATAGAAAGTCCTCGTAATTATTAAAAACTGACTTCAAATCAAAGTCCACACTGCCTCGATACGTCAAGGGCTTCCCTACGCTCGTCGTTTGCAACATCGTATCCGACCATTTTATACCAATTCTCTCGCAAATCTCCATCAATTTTTCCTTCGAATTCACCTTGATGTCCTCAAAACGCATTTTAAATTCAGTCCAATACTGATGTTGCGGGTAACTCTCGTTCGCTTCTGACATATCCATGAACATCACTCGATAAGCCGATTCTGGTCTTCCTTCCAGTTTTCTCGCACAAGCCGACCCCGTCCTAACTATATTATTCCTGCGCAAGGCAATTGTCTGACCAAGAATTTTTTCATCTTCCAACCACCATGAAAAAAAAGGAAATTCATTTCTCGGTACAAAATGTGGTTCCCAATAAATAATTAACTTAGAAATATCCACCACTTGCTCTCCGCTCAACATCTCAATATAGGCAATGTGAAAAATCACAAATAATTCTTGGGAAGTAAACCTTTTTTTAATTTGAATCATTCTTTTTACGCTTTCCTCAAATCTCTCTGAATCCTGAAAATATCGCTCTCTACTACACGCCTCATCATCATACATTTCCCAAAACTCTGGTAAAATTTTATCCGAATCAATATTGCTTAATCGTACACAATAATAAAATAAATTTTCATTGAGATCAGAGTAGGGAATTGTCAAAACCTCTGGATGTCCATCCATGACTCCCCGAAAAAACACATTTCCACTCCATCCCGGAATTCTACCCAAAAGTATTCCCTTGGGAACCAACTTCGAAATAGAATATTTTTCAATATTACGATTTAAATACCTTTCGATTAACACAAATGCTCTTCTACTAATAAAATACTTGGTATAATTAATAAAACCCATAACCAAAAGTTGTTGCTTCAGTGTTTCCTTTCTCCTCTTCCCCACATTTTCTCTACTATTATGATAATCTGGAACAACCAAACACAAAACATCATCCTTTTCTATTGATATTCGCCGACCTAAGTCAATATAGCTTATTGTCACTTCCCCATTTTCTACGGCATTCAAATAATCCATTAACAATTTACATAACCACCTATCGCCAGTCAATAATATGCGTTTTCTATGTAGTACATGAACCAGATTACTATTCGGAATGTTTATATAATCTTTAAGTAGAAAATATTGTCGGTTCCTTTCATAACCACAATAATCAAAATACTCCGTCATTTCCTCACCTAAGGCACCATGCTTATCCTTATAGTTGATGAATACTGGTTTCGAAAAGCGTCGCATCACGTCCGCAATGCTCATCACCGTTTTCCCTAACAAAGTCGTCCTCTCATCACATACTTTCTCAGCAAAACCATAGATGTCTATTCCATGTTTCATCAACAAATCATAAACATCCTGAGCTACTCTATCTTTCCCTAGAATGACTATTTCTTTCTCTTCTTTTAAGTATTGCACCAAATCATCAAAATCACCAATGGTATCTTTTATTTTCCCCTTTACTACATTTTCTTCATAAATTTTATCAATACATTCAAACTCTGGAGACACACTTCTCCTCACCGTCTGATACAAATTTCCATTACAAGACATCAACCCTTCTGCATATATGACCAGTTTATCCTCTCCCTCCAAATCTATCTCATAATTACTCTTGTAACCAAAATACTCCCAGTATTTTCCTATTACAGACACGATAACGTTGCATTGTTTCAAGTATTCCACAAAAGAAACAGCAAGCTCATTACATCCACACACGACTACATTTTTATACTTAGGAAAGATATCCGTAAACTGTAAAAGATTCTTATTTTTCCTCAATTCCTTCAACATACGAAGTTCTCTATTCGCTTCCCCATCCTGATAGCCATAGGTAACCAATTCCCCCTTTTTGCTCTTAATAGGCATCAGACGAATTATGCCATCATGATGCCCATCATCCTTTTTTTTAGCATCCTTACACCATTCCCAAATATCACCATTTAAAACAAGCGATATGTCATCCAATTTAATATTTTTATCGTTACTATAATTAACAGTAAGAAACCTAAGCATTTATTGCTCCTCCTCTACCTTCAATATTTCCTTGTTACCTTTATCTTAATTCTCTGGAAATCCACCCTCATAATCTGCATCCATTCCAAAGTAAAACTCCCTTTTGAATGGATAACCGGCTTGCTCCCAATATTGATATATATCTATCATTTCCAAATCAACATACAAATTCTTTGCTTCTTCTTTCAGTTCCTCTAAATAAATCTTGGAAGATAACAAGATAGCTTGTACTGTATCGGGAAGTTGCTCACTCAACGTAAAAATAGGATTTCTCATATATATAGCTAAAAAACATCTTTTCAACAACTCTATTCTTTTCTTTTTTACACACGCTACGGCAAAGTTTCTGTTTTTGATAATAAAATTCATATAACACAAGTGGAGAGCCATCCACGGATTTTTCTTTAAACAATTCATCTAGTTCTAACTCTGGGCATATTTTTATCGGAGAAAAAAAGCGATAAAATTCCATTTGTAAATACATCTGTTTTATTTTCTAAAATTTCAATACTGATTCCGCCTGAAAATCATGTCTTCAAAGCCAATGAAAGATTTCTATCGTCCTCATGTAGAAAACAACATATATTTCGTCTGCACTTTCCAACCTTTCAAAGTATCCCTTTCTGGTATCTTTTTCTAATTCTTCTACCAACTCAATTAAAATCGTATCTACATTTCCTGCATGTGTCCAGTTAGAAATCAATTTCAGCGCATATTCATCCACCTTTCCATGTTAAAGACGTTACAAAGCTTTCCCCGCCTCTTGCATCTGTGCCTTTATTTTCGTCGAACTCGTTTGTTCCGTATACGGAAAGAACACCAAGTCCGCTCCATGCTGTTGCAAATATACTTTTTTTGCGATCCAATCCAAATCATTCTCGTAATCGCTGCCAGAAAATTGGACGTCAAATCGATATCGTCGATATGCCTCCTCCGTCCCCGGTCTCTCAGGCGGTATCCTCACCGCCTCGTCCACATACTTACAAGCCTCCACGATTTGCAGGCGCTCTTCAAACGGTATATACGGACTTGTCTTTTTGTTCTTTATTACTTGTTCATCGGAAACAACACCGACAATTAAATAATCGCACATCTCCTTCGACCTTCTAAGCAAATTCAAATGCCCGATATGGAACAAGTCAAATACACCCGCGACATAGCCGATATGATATTTTTTCGGTTCTTCCTTTTCTTCCACATATATTTGCTTTATGGGTCTGTCATACTCCAAATTTGGATTGTACACCACAAAATCCATAATCCCCATGGATTTCAACTGTTTCATGACGGCCTCAAAGTACTTGATACAAATGAACACCCGAAACGGAGCCTCAACTTGTTGTAAATCCCTTGGTGAATGTATCTTTAAATCTTTTCCATCTCCATCGTCTGCCATGATGGAAAATGTAGTCCCCCACTTTTTCTCATCATTGTCCACAATACCCGCAATCTCGTAGTATTCGCCGAATTGCGAAACAAATTGCTCGGCAAACTTTCCCGAACCGAACAGATAAATTCTTTTCCCTTCTATATTTTTAAAAATATTTGTGAAAAGCCGCTCATACTCTTCTTGTGTATAGTCCATTCTATGTCGGTTCGAAACCATCGTACGCCAGTCCCGCCTATGCCGCCTATGATAACTGGCAAGTGCTTCTTCATTTCGAAGCCTTTTTATAAACAAAGCTGCATATTTGTTCCAAACTTCTTGATGTTCCCATAAATGGAAATATTTTAGTACTTCGTCTCGCGGCAGTATAAATTCCAAATCTGCACAATCACGATAAATCAAATCAATTGTCCGCATAAAAATCACGTTCATAGGTAAATTATTAAAGTAGAATTCTTGATCAAAAAAAACAAATCCATCCTCTGTATGAAAGCAATTTAAAGAAACTAAATCAATATATCCCCTTCTTAAAATAACACCTATATCAGCTTGCTCCTCCGAACTGCCAAATGCCAAGTTACTCCATTTGTCAATATTAGGATCATCTGATTTTCTTTTTTCCCATCCTGGCTCGAATTGCTGCCAATTCACTTCGTCATAAGCTACAACTTCCGAAGACTGTAAAACGATATTCCTAAATTCCTCTAATTCAGCAATGAATTTATTTTTATCTTCCCTTAATAGTCTTCTAAAATACTGGGTGGCAATTTCTCCCTTAACATAAGGCATCACAAAAGAATCTTTTTCCAATCTAGCATCTATCATTGGCACATTATATGCACTTAAATATCGGTTATTTTCCAAGAGTTCCATTATTTTCTTTTGTCCCTCTCTATATAGAGCCTTCTTGGAAACGCTTCTTCCATTTTTTATGATAGTTGCAAGCGCGTCTTCATGCCCCCGATCTCCCGACACCGTAATTTGATCCGCATCCGTCAATTGTCCACTCAAAGAACACTCTATCAGAAATCCATTCGCCATAGAGTGAAACATGTCATTTTTTAATAAGTCCTCATATAGTCTTTCCTCTTCCAAAAACACCGTTCGCGGACAATTATATTGCGGAAATATTCTGACATCAAGAGCCTCATTGGGGACATAATCTTCTGATATCAACACTTGGGGACGCACAAGCGACGGCATGACAGAATAAAACTTCTGCCATTTAAAGCCTGCATGCAAAAGCATGTCTCTAAGTTCTGCCTTGGAGTATTCTCGTCCATGTATTTCTTCCATCCTTTTTGCGTTCACTTTGGCATAATTATCAATACCATCCAAAACATGCCCTGTATAATCGTCCTTATCACCGCAAAAATACCGAATCCCCAATCTATTATTGGTGGCAATCAGCAATTTTCCTTGAATTGTCAAAAGACTTTTTAACTTTTTCAAAAAAAGGGAAGGCTGTTTACATTTCTCCAACGCTCCAGTCAAGACAATATAATCAAACTCATTTGCACATTCATGAACCTCTTCTGTGTCGAATTTATAGACCTTTAATCCCCGTTCTCCTAAAATGTCAAACATCACTTCATATTCATCTGAACCATCCGTAATCAATAGTGCCTGCGTCTTAGATTCAAAAGGATACCAACCAACAAGTGCCTTTGGAAGTTCTTTTTCTATTTCTCCCACTAACATAAGAGCCCTCCTTCTTCAAGGTAACGCATAAAGAACCGTTTCGGATACCGACATAGAATAATGACGCATATACAACTTATATTCTGATACCAAACCATGTATATAACTCGGAATTTCTATAATATCCTCCGGTTTATGATATACGCAAATAGCCAATTTGGGTTTGTTTTTCACAATAATATCCCTCATTCCTTGCAGTGCCTTTAATTCTGCCCCCTCTACGTCCATTTTAATAAACGTCACCTTTTCATCTGTTAAAAGTTCATCTAAAGCATTCACTTCAACTATTATTTCACCGTCTTGCGATATATGTCCGCCAGCACCTTTCGGAGAAAATGTCAGAGACTCCTTTTTATTCCACAATCCCATATTATAAATTTCTGTTTTAGTAATACCTTGTTCTTTTATAAAGGCTACACATTGTTTATGTAATATAGGATTTGGTTCAAAGGCGATAATCCTACCATAGTTTGTGCAATGTTTTATAAAGTCAACCGTCGTTCCACAGTCAAAACATCCCACATCTACAAAAAACTCTCCAGCAGACAACGGAACTAATTCATCAAAATATTGTCCTCTTATTGTACAATCAGAAAATGGAAGCTCCATAATTCTATCTTGCGCGATTCCCTTTTTAATTAAAGAATTTACAATTTCTCTTCGCACCACTTTGTTTACCGGAGTGACCAAAATGCCGCAATCAGCATAATCATCCAATAGGTCATCAACTTTTACAACTGGATACCCATAAAATTCTGAAATCCTATCCGACTTTCTATCACAAAATGCTTCTACCTTTATTTCTTTTAATACAGAAGTGAACCAAGACAGACATACAAAACCACAGTTTCCAATTCCGTACACCACAATCTTCCGTTTCCCTATCAGTTTTCGAAGTTGCGCAATTTCATCTACGTATTTACCCGCCTCATGCTGCAATCTAATAAAGTACGTATTTACTATCTGATCGATATATTTTTTCTCTCTTGTAACGTTGTATAGAACTCTATTAATAAAAATATCCTTTGACAAATCATCCGCCAATGATGCATAAACAGATTTTAACCTATCGAAAATTATATTGTCCATCTCACATTCCTCGTCTGATGTAAACTCCTATTTCATTTTGCCGCTTCTCCAATTCGAACCACTTCAGTAATCCATGTTGAAAAGCAAATAGTCATACTCCGATTTAAAATTAACTATATTACCAGCCTTCATGCCTAATTGTAAAAGCTGCTCATAAGCCCCTTCCATATCTTTAGACACCGTAATTACAAATACTGCTCCATAAAATAACGTTACCGCCTGTAGCGGCTCGACTATTGTCACTCCTTGCAGAAGCGTCCCTGCTAAATCTGTTCTATTATCACAATAAGCAACCACTTTTCCTGGATACCTATTTTCACTGAGAGCATGAAAAAACTTTCCATATTTTCCCGCCCCAAAGATGACAATTTCTTTATCTCCTATTTTATAAAAGCATTCTCTGACCTTTTGTAGTCTTTCCTCGTATACTTTTCTTAAATAATTATACAGAACATCGGAACCTTTCATCCATAACCGTAATAAATTCCAGTTATTTTCTCCAAGACTTTTTTCCGTCAACTCCCCTTCTCTCTCGACATTCCCTAACCACTCTCTTAATGTCTCAATTTCCTTCCGATTCCCATCCCAATATTGTCCATTTGATGCCATGTTACGGAATCGTGCCAAACATTGCTCTGCCATTTTTTTATATACGGCACCAAGCCATTCTTTTGAAATATTCCAATCCAATATCTTTTTGTACTCATCAAAAAGATACTGAAAAGCTTTCGAATCGTATCCGGATGCATCCATATTGTCTTGCCTATAATGATAAATAACTTTGTTCAGATACAATGCTTTTTCGGAACTACTAAGCACTTTAAAATTAAAGCCAATATCCTGATATGCCGCTCCCGGAGTTTCATTTAATCTAATTTTTTTAAGCAACTCCGCTTTATATAACCCCAACCACAAAAACCTATCTATCGAAAAAAGTTCTGGATTCTCACTTGGATTCAATGTAACTTGTCCTTCTTCGAAACTCCTTATTTCTGACTCAAGCTTAATATCCCTCGATATTTCCCTAAACGCCTTTGCAGTTCCTTTCACATAATCATATCCATTCTGACATTCTTCATTTGATACATTTTGTATCTCCTCTAAACACCTCAATTCGCGTCCCTGCAATACCATATTTTCATATAAGGTTTTATACATATCTTTTTCAATATAATCATCCGTTTCAACAATCCCGATATACCTTCCACTGGCCAATCGAATCCCAAGATTCAATTGATACCCATAACTTCTTTTGTCAGAGTGAATCAACCGAACACGAGAGTCTTGATCTGCATATTCCTGCAAAATTTCCCAAGTTCCATCTGTCGAACCGGCATCAACGGCAATAATTTCTATATCTTCAAAGGACTGCTTCACTACACTTTCCATACAAGTCCGTATATATTTAGCAACGTTTAGAGACGGCATGATTACGGATATCTCTGGCATTAAAATCACATCCTTTTCTCATAAAAATAAAAATTAGAGTTTGACATTTCATTTTTCGCACTACCATCATATAAATATGGGTTTTCAACAACTGACATCAAACTCCAATTCGGAAATAGGCATTCCACATG
Organism: uncultured Lachnospiraceae bacterium; assembly: GCA_949915905.1. GTDB lineage: Bacteria > Bacillota > Clostridia > Lachnospirales > Lachnospiraceae > Schaedlerella. The sequence goes on from CATLEQ010000013.1 coordinate 26,179, forward strand.
CTTCGTAAACTTTCTCCGCCTTATATATTCTGTGCTTTGCCGCGCCTCATAATTACTGGAATAAATGCACACATATTTATTAGAACTATTAAATAAATTACACAAATAATTACCAAATATCTCGTCTTCAACCAAATGATATATCACATCCAGCGAGATTGCCATATCATAAAAACCAATATCATCCACGATAGAACCATCATAATGTCTGAACACCTTATCCGGAGCATTCAGAAACTTTTCCTTGCATATTTGTAATGCCATCTCCGACACGTCATAACCAGTATATGATTGTACTTGTAGCATACTTAACTGATTTCCATCACCACACCCCCACTCAATTATAGAGTGCTCTCGGAAACTCAAAGCCCTTGAATTTCCTCACTCTTCTCTTAAATAAAATTGCCTTTTCACCCCTGCATTTCCGTAACATTTCCTCAAAATTTATACATTTTTTATACGAAAAACACTT
>CATLEQ010000014.1 GCA_949915905.1 uncultured Lachnospiraceae bacterium
ACTTGGTCATAATAATTCTCCTTTCCATCGTATGAGATAGCGCAATCTTTTGACTCTACCATCATAGCATGCCTGAAAAAAGAAAAAATACAACAAAATTGTTCTGTTATAGTAGGTTTTTGCGAAAATTGCTCGGAGAAACTCCATTGGCCTGCTGGAATTTTTTGATGAAGTAGCTGGTGTTGTTAAATCCTACTTTCAGGGCGATTTCCGTGACAGGCTCGCACGTATGGATTAAAAGTGCCTTGGCTTTTTCAAGGCGCAGGTCATTGAGGTACTCAATCAAGGTCTTTCCCGTATATTGGCGGAAAATTTTCATAAAATAATACTCGCTGAAATTAGATGACAAGGCTAATTCTTTTGCGGAGAGCGCCTCCGAATAATGCCGGTTCATATAGTCCAATACCTGCTTGATGGATGATAGATTTTTGTTTTGCTCCGTATCGGAGGGAATGATATAGTTTGCGATTAGCATTTCATACAAAAAATCATAAAGCAGGGATTTTAATTTGACGAAATAATATGCCGTTTTCAATCGATGGCAGTCATGAATCTGATAAAAAAGCCGAAAAATTTCACCGTGCTTTTTGTCTTGCGGGGAAATTTTGTGCACGAATTCCGCCTGGTTTTCCATCAGCGGGGAAATTACCCGTTCCTGACAGAGGTCACCGGCACTGCCGCGCAAAAATTCCAGGTCAAAGACGATGCTTTTAAAGTATAAAATATGTTTTAAATCGGTCTTTATGCCGTGGAGAACGCCCGGATTTACAAGGAGGATGTCTCCTTTTTTCACCCGCAGGTTTTCCCGGTTTAAACGAACCATGCCGATACCGTCTTCGATACAGATGATTTCCATTTCGTCGTGCCAATGGTTGTAAAGAGAGTGAAAAATGGCGCAGTTATCCGTGTAAGTTTCTATCGGAAGTTCGAAAGAGCCATGGACGTTCCGTTCTTTTAACGTGTTGTCGACCTCGGAAGGTGTTTGGGACTTGCCGGTATTTTTGACGGGGATGGGTGTGGTATGTATAAAATCTTCCTTGTACATGTCGTATAACCCCTTTCATTTGGTCAGTATTGCGCCAGCCGCAAAGCGGCATAGCACCTTGTGCTGCTGTGCAAATGTTTTTACACCATAATAATTATAGGGCAAGCTTTGCCGTATTTCAAGTCACAACAAGTGGAACACGTGGGTCTAGTCCAAGGCATGGAGTGAGAATTTTTGATTCCCTCATTTTTTGATGACAAGAGAGGTATAAATCACTCATTTTTTTGTGCTATATGAATGATATTTCCCTCATTTTTTTGCCAGATACAAATGAAAAATCGCTCATTTTTTTGTAAAACACTTGTATTTTCTGGGGAGAACGGATATACTATAGGAAACGAATAAATTTAATGCGTTTGCTATAACTATAGATTATCCGGAAGAGGGTGTTTACATGTTATATTTACAAAGAAAAGCGGATGTTTTTTTGGAAAAGTGGAGAAGAGAGGAAAATAAAAAGCCGTTGATTATCAAAGGACCGCGTCAGGTAGGGAAGACGGAGTCCGTCAGGCGGTTTGGAGAAAAGTATTATGAGAGCCTCATTGAGATCAATTTTGTGGAAGAGCCGAAGTATAAGCTGATCATTGAGGATGGCTTTAAGGCAGAGGACATCATAAAGAACATATCCCGGATAGATCCGTCAAAAAAATTTGTGGAAGGAAAAACGTTGATTTTTTTCGACGAACTGCAGGAGTTTCCGGAGATTGCGACGGCGTTAAAGTTTTTCCATGTTGACGGGCGGTTTGACGTGGTTTGCAGCGGCTCCATGTTGGGAATACAGTATAAAAGGATCGAGAGCAACAGCGTAGGCTACAAAACGGATTACCAAATGTATTCGCTGGATTTTGAGGAGTTTTTGTGGGCCAAGGGCTATGACGGGGCGTTTGTAGATGAACTTTTGGAGCATATGCAAGAATTAAGGCCGTTTGGCGAGCTTACGAAAAACATTTGCGAGGGCGCGTTCCTCGATTATTGTATTTTGGGCGGAATGCCGGCGGTCGTGCGGGAGTACATTCAAAAAAAGACGTTCGAAGGGTCGCTTGACACACAAAGACAGCTACTGGCCGATTACAAAGAGGATATACGCAAATATGCCGAGGGGATGGACCAGACGCGTATTCTAAATGTGTTCAACCAGATTCCGGTACAGCTGGCAAAGGACAATAAGAAATTCCAGATATCAAAGGTCGCTTCCGGGGCGAGGTTTAAGGATTATAGGGGATGCATAGAATGGCTTGATGATGCGGGAATGGTCAATCTTTGTTATTGTCTTCATTTTCCGGAGCTGCCGTTAAAAGGGAATTATGATGACACGAAGTATAAAATCTATTTTGCGGACAGCGGTTTGCTGGTATCCATGCTGGACGATGAATCGCAGGAAGATTTGCGGGCAAATAAAAACATGGACGTGTACAAGGGGGCTCTTTACGAGAATGTCGTGGGAGAGGCATTGGTAAAAGAGGGGTATGATTTATATTACTATAAACGTGATGATTCCACTCTGGAGGAGGATTTCTTCGTGCGGACGGCTTCCGCGTTGATTCCCGTGGAGGTGAAGGCGGTAAACGGACGCGCGAAATCATTGCGGACATTGATTACAAGTGATAAGTATCCTGACATTACCTATGGGATTAAATTTATATCCGGAAACATAGGGCATAGTGACAATATTTACACGTTTCCATATTTTTGCGCTTTTCTGTTAAAGCGATATCTGAAAACCGTAGGGACATCAAAGGAAGGGGGGGTGAAGTGATGCCGGCCTATTTTAGTATTTCAATACAATTTCAAAGAAAGAATTTGTATCCTTGTTTTGTACAAGATTTTTACTCTGCATTGTTTGATGCGGGAATGCAGTTTCGTTCTGGCTATGGGGAAAGTGAGAAGAACTCTTATGAAGAAATCGTGGCATGGAACCAGAAAAAGCTGGAGCAGAATTTTGTCTTAGGATATGATTGGCATGTTAAACACGGCTATAAGCAAATGCTGTATGACTTTGCTGGATTTACTGTGGTGAGAGGTTTATGGTCAAATGAGATGATGGAAAAAGGAGTCTTCAGTTATGAGGTAATCATTCCCGAGGATGAGGTTTTTGAAGGGTACGAAAAGAGGATTCCCGAGGGTGAAGTAGAGGAAAGATATGTCTGGGTGTTTGAAAGAGAAAGAATAGGGAACTTAATTGAATTGTCTAAAGGAATATGGCAGTTTCCTTGCGTCAAGGCAATCCAGACCGGATTGGAACTAGACGTGGAAACGAAGCTTGGGGCACTGGAAAAGGGGATGGAGCCAAGTGTTCGACCGTTTGCTATTTTGGATAAAATCAGGTATTCTTTGGATGAAAGAGAATATTTGGTTGAGCGGGTATCGGGAAGGGATGGAAGTTGTATCCAGTTAAGAAATCTGAAGATATAAAAGATGCCCGTAACTCTGACCGGTTTTCCAGACATGGGATGGTCGCTATTTCGCTTGTTATTTCTTAAAAAATATGGTAATCTAAAGTTACATTTTATAAGGCGCATCTGTCGTACGGCCATTGGCCGGTGGTGCGACGGTTCCTTACATCATGGGGAGGTGACGGCTTGGGAAATTACCTGAATCCGGGCAACAGTGGCTTTACCGGCATTAGAAATGACACTTATGTGGATAAGAGCGAGATGATTCATTTGATTAACGAGACGATAGAAACACCGAGGCGTTTGACTTGCGTCAGTCGTCCGCGTCGTTTCGGGAAATCCTTTGCCGCCCAGATGCTATGCGCATATTATGATAGAAGTTGCGATTCTTCGGAATTGTTCAAAGATTTAAAAGTCGCGACAAATCAGAAGTGTTTAGATTCTTATCAAAAGCATTTGAACAAATATGACGTAATTTATTTAGATATGACGGCGGTGATTGGCGCGGTTCGCAGCAAGGAAGATATCGTCCCATTTATAGTAAGGAATATTACAAAAGAATTGGAAGAGGCCTATCCTCGGATAAAGGCCGCGGAAGCGTTTCATGATACCTTGTCAAATGCGGCCGCCCTTGCAGGAACGAAGTTCATTATGATTATCGACGAGTGGGATGCGCCGATTCGGGAAGCCAAGGATAATTTTAAAGTACAGCAAAATTATCTGGAGTTTTTGCGCTCTTTGTTTAAAAACAGCAGCATGACGGCGAAGATTTTTGCCGCTGCTTATATGACTGGAATTTTGCCGATCAAAAAGGACGGTTCCCAATCGGCAATCTCGGATTTTCAGGAATTTTCTGTCATTTGCCCGATGGAATTTGCAGGGTACGTGGGCTTCACGGAGGAGGAGGTGCAAAAGCTATGCGAGCAATATAACCGAGATTTCTCCATGATGAAACTGTGGTATGACGGGTATAGAATGGATGAAGTGGGTTCGGTTTATAATCCAAATTCTGTGATGAAGGCCGTTCGTAATAATAAGTTCCACTCCTACTGGACGGAAACTTCCGCTGCAAAGAGCCTGATGGAGTATATCAGCCTGGATTTTGACGGATTGTCGAAGACGATGGCGGAGTTGCTTGGCGGTATCGAGGTTTATGTGGATACGAATGGTTTTGCGAACGATCTTGTCGCGTTCCGAAATCGGGATGACGTTTTGACCTTGCTGATTCATTTGGGGTATCTGTCTTATGATGAGGAGTCTAAGAAGGTTCATATACCAAACGAAGAAATTCGATTGGAATTTGCAAAATCCATCCGTGAAGTGAAACGGGACGAGACCATTCGACGCGTCCGCGAGAGTGACCAACTAATTTATGATACCATTCATGGCAATGCTGCTGCAGTGGCGGCTCAGATTGAGAAGATTCACGCAGAAGAAACAGCTCCCCTGTTCTATAATAATGAACAAGCATTGCGCAGCGTGATTAAATTGGCATATTTTGCGTATAAGGATCATTATTTGAAATTTGAAGAATTACCTTCCGGAGACGGATATGCTGACCTTGTGTATTTGCCGAAGAAATCTTCTCCGTTGCCCGTGTTGGTGATTGAGTTGAAGTGGAATCAGTCGGCGGAGGGGGCTATTGCCCAAATTAAGGAGCATAAATATCCGAAAGCATTGTCGGGGTACGGCGGCGATATTTTGCTGGTGGGTATTGCGTATGAAAAGGATACAAAAGAAAAACGAAAACATACATGTGTGATTGAGGAGGTTAAAGGATTATGAATGTCAGGTCGATGAGAAATGAAGTATTGGGAAAGCGAGTCGTGAAGGCCATAGAGTCCCGCAACATGGAAGCGTATTATGTCAAGACGAAGGAAGAGGCCCTCGCGAAAGCGTTGGAATTGATTCCGGCGGGGAGCACGGTAAGCTGGGGCGGCTGTGAGTCGGCAAAAGAAATCGGCCTTTTGGAGGCATTACATAGCGGGGATTATCAGGTGCTTGACCGCGAAGAGCAAACGACGCGCGAGGAAAAGCAGGAGATTGCCCGCAAGGCGCTTATATGTGACGTATTCATTGGCAGCACCAATGCAATCAGCGAGGATGGCGTGATGGTCAACATTGATGGAAATGCGAACCGGGTGGCGGCCTATGCGTTCGGGCCAAAGAGCGTGTTGCTTATCGTGGGAATGAACAAGGTGGTAAAAAGCGAGGAAGATGCCATGAGCCGGGCGCGCAACGAAGCGGCACCGGTAAACGCGCAGCGGTTCGGAATTGACACGCCTTGCGTGAAGAACGGTACTTGCTTTGACTGTAAGTCGCCGCAATGTATTTGCTGTCAGAGTTTGATAACCAGGTATTCCAGGGAGCCGAAGAGAACCAAGGTGATTTTGGTGGATGAAAACCTGGGATTTTGATGATACTGGCCTGATTGAGAAAGGGGTATATATATGGAAGAAAAGCAACGGAAAACCGGAACGAAGCAGACGGCGAGGCGAAGAAAGAGGCAGGTGCAGGACGAGGAGAAAGCGCGCAAGAGCATGGTGATGCCTATCATTTTAATCGTGGCGGGATTTATATTTTTGTTTTCGGCGGGGCAGTTGGTGTTGACGCTATATCCGTATTTTGCAGGAGGAAGGGAATACGACGAGGTGCGAGACCTGGCGATTACCGCGGACGAGGTAAATGACGGGTTCACGATAGATTTTGACTTCCTAAAGAAGGAAAATTCGGACGTGGTCGCATGGATTCGCTTCGAGGAGCCGTCGATTATCAATTATCCGGTCGTGCAGAGCAAGGACAATGAGGAATACTTGACAAAAACATTTTTTACAAATGACAATAAGCTGGGTGCGATTTTTGTGGATATGCGCAACACTTCGTTTGAAGATAGAAACGTGTTTATTTATGGACACAATCTGAAGGTGGGCGGGGAAATGTTTTCCCAGCTAAATGAATACGCCGACGAAGAGTTCTGTAAGAGATATCCGTATTTCTATATTTATACACCGGACAAGAAGGTGAGGACGTATAAGGTTTTTTCAGCCGGGGTCGTGAAGGCCGATGCCGAAAACTACCAGCCGGCCTATCCGACGGAAAAGGATTTCACGGACTATCTGGAGCTTTGCAAAAAATCGTCCAATTACGAGGTGGATGTGAAACTGGACGCGCGCTCCAAGATTGTCAGTTTGTCGACGTGTACGAACGTGCGTGACGATGAGCGGTTTTTGGTACAAGGCGTATTGATATCGGAGGATTAGATGGAGGTAGTCATGGCAGAACGTTTTGACGTGGGAGACGTCATTCGCATGAAGAAACCGCATCCTTGCGGCAGCAGTGAATGGGAAGTGCTGCGGGTAGGGGCGGATTTCCGTTTAAAATGTCTGGGATGTGCGCACCAGGTGATGGTGCCGCGCAGATTGGTGGAAAAAAATGTGAGGGAAATTCGCAAAAAAGCTTGAAACGTTTGAATTGTTATGGTAAGATATGTACTTGTGACATGCCGTTTAAAGAATACGGTTTTATTAGGAACCGGACGGTTCCTTACATTCCTTGCTCCCGTGAGAAGAAAAGCGGGGGCCAGAGACCATAAGGAGGTGCGAGAGACATGAACAAGTATGAATTGGCTGTTGTTGTCAGCGCAAAACTCGAAGATGACGCCAGAGCAGATGTGATTGAAAAGGTAAAGGCTTTAGTTACCCGTTTCGGTGGCAATGTGACGGACGTTGATGAATGGGGTAAGAGAAGATTCGCTTACGAAATTCAGAAGATGAAGGAAGGATATTATTACTTCGTACACTTCGAGGCTGAGAGTACTGTTCCTGGTGAAGTGGAACAGCGTATCCGTATCATGGATAACGTTCTCAGATATTTATGCGTAAGACAGGATGCATAAAGAGAAAGAGGTAATGTATGAATAAAGTAATTTTGGTGGGTCGCCTGACAAGGGATCCGGAAGTCAGATATTCACAGGGAGACAATGCAACGGCGGTTGCACGATATACACTGGCGGTTGACCGCAGATTCAAGAGGGACAACGAGCCGACGGCGGACTTCATTCCGTGCGTGGTGTTCGGACGTTCCGGAGAATTCGCGGAGAAGTATTTCCGTCAGGGAATGCGGGTGTCCGTTTCAGGTCGTATCCAGACCGGCAGCTATACCAACAAGGATGGCCAGCGCGTCTATACGACGGAAGTGATTGTGGAGGAGCAGGAGTTTGCGGAGAGCAGGGCCGAGAGAGAGGCGAATGGCTCTTCTTATAACAACAACTCTTACAACAATAATTCTTACAATAACAACTCCTATAGACAGTCTGCACCGGCCCCGTCACCGAGTGGTGACGCAGGAGATGGATTCATGAACATCCCGGACGGGATTGATGAAGAACTGCCGTTTAACTAGGCCGTCCATGCCGGAGCAGGCAAGGATGGGGAACGATGATAGGAGGTAAGGGCGATGGCTTACGAGAAAGCAAGCAAACCAGAGGGCGGATTCAAGAGAAGAGGCCCGGTGCGCAGAAGAAAAAAAGTATGCGTGTTCTGTGGAAAAGAAAATAATGAAATCGATTACAAAGACGTGGCAAAGCTGAAGAAGTACATTTCCGAGCGAGGAAAGATTCTTCCGAGAAGAATCACCGGAAACTGTGCAAAGCATCAGAGGGCTTTGACCGTTGCCATCAAGAGAGCAAGACACATCTCTTTGATGCCGTACGTTCAGGACTAATGAGACGATGGGCGCCATTACATTATGTAGTGGCGTCTTTTGATTTATTGTTACAATTCACGGCCTGACCGGCCGCGAATTGTAACGGCATCCAGCCATCTAAAATTGCCTACGGCAATGGGCTGGATGCCCACTGACACCATCACTTTATCGGACGGTGGCCGTGCGGCGGGGCGCACAGCCCCGTGAATAGTAACGATTTATTAATACTTACGGGATAACGCCAAAAAGAAAAGAGTGGATTAACCAGAAGAAAAGTGGTATACTATAAGTACTTTGTAGGATTGGGGAGAAACCATGAAGGATAATATACGTTTAAAAGGCAAGCTTGGGATGTACATGCGCTGGCCGCTTCTGATGTCCCTGCTGTTGGTAGGCTTAAATGTCTGGATGTATTTCATTGACCTCAAGGCGGGATACTTGATGACGGTGTTTGTCGTTGTCTATGTCGCCGTCGTGATTGCCCTGTATTATTATAATCGTTCCCGTGTTTTTGAGGAAATATTTGAATTTTCCATGGAGTACCAGAGCGTTCAAAATTCTCTTTTGCAAGAGATGTCGACTCCTTACGCGGTTGCCCTTGCTGATGGCAGGGTGGTTTGGGGAAATGACAGCTTCTGGTCCGTCTTTCCTGAAAAGAAACGGCGGGAGCGGCATATACAGCAGTTGCTCCCCGAATTGAACCGCAGCATGTTTCCGAGGGAGGATATGCGGCACATGGAATTGGAGTTGACATGCGGCGAGCGAGATTACCGGGTCGAGCTTAACATGGTTTCGATGCAGGGCTTCAGCGACCAGGAATCGTTAGTGGAGATACCGTCGGACCAGGAGTATTTTATTACCATATATATGACGGACACGACGGAGCTGAACACGTATATTAGGGAAAATGAAAATCAGCGGCTGCTTGCGGGTCTGATTTATATTGATAATTATGACGAAGTGATGGAGAGCGTGGAAGAGGTACGCCAGTCGCTTCTGGTGGCGTTGATTGACCGTAAGATAAACAAATATATCGGCGATGTTGACGGAATCGTCAAAAAGCTGGAAAATGACAAGTATTTCATCGTCATAAAAAAGGAAAGCTACAAGAAATTTGAAGCGGATAAGTTTTCCTTGTTGGAGGAAGTAAAGCAGGTCAATATTGGAAATGCCCACAGTGCCACCTTGAGTATCGGGTTGGGACTCAATGCGGCGACGTATGCCCAGAGTTATAATTATGCCCGTGCGGCGATTGATCTGGCACTGGCACGGGGCGGAGACCAGGCGGTCATCAAGGATTGCCACGGAATTACATATTTCGGCGGCAAAAAGGAGCAGACTTCGAAAAACACCCGGGTGAAAGCCCGCGTAAAGGCGGAGGCACTGCGTGAATTTATCGAGGCAAAGGACCAGGTGCTGGTAATGGGGCACCGGATTGCGGACGCGGACAGCCTGGGGGCTTGTGTTGGTATTTACCGGGCGGCGAAGGCGTTGAAAAAGAGGGCGAGCATCGTGATGGACGGCGCGCAGGCGGCGGTACGCCCGCTGTATGACGAGTTGTTGGAAAATTCCGAGTATGAGTCCGACTTGTTTCTGATGCCGGAGCGGGCACTAGACCGCATGACGGACGGGACGATGGTCGTGGTGGTGGATACGAACAAGCCGCAGATGACGGAGTGTCCGGAGCTTTTGAAGAAGGCGAAGACCATAGCGGTGCTTGACCATCATAGGCAGAATGACAATATTATTGAAAATGCAGTTCTTTCCTATATAGAGCCATATTCTTCTTCCACTTGTGAGATGGTGGCGGAGGTGTTGCAGTATATCGTGGAGGACATTCGGATTCCGCAGGTGGAAGCGGACTGCATGTATGCCGGAATCATGATTGACACGCGTAATTTCATGAATCGAACCGGTGTCAGGACTTTTGAGGCGGCGGCGTTTTTGCGTCGGTGCGGGGCGGATATCACGAAAGTGCGTAAGATGTTTAGGGACGACATGGAGTCCTACCGCGCGAAAGCAGAGGCGGTTCGCATGGCGGAGGTCTATCGTGAGCAGTATGCGATTGCGGAGTGCCCGAGTAATATTGAGAGTCCGACCGTACTGGGGGCGCAGACGGCGAACGAGCTGTTGGACATCAGCGGGATCAAGGCGTCTTTCGTATTGACGATTTATCAGGGAAAGATTTTCCTGAGCGCACGTTCCATTGACGAGGTAAATGTACAAGTGATTGCAGAACGACTGGGCGGCGGCGGACATATTAACGCCGCGGGCGCGCAGTTTGACCATACGGACGTCGATGAGGCGATTCGGTCGCTGAAAGACGTGATTGACCAGATGATAGAGGAAGGAGACATTTAAAGATGAAAGTAATTTTATTGGAAGACGTAAAATCCCTTGGAAAAAAAGGCGAGATTGTAAATGTAAATGACGGGTACGCGAGAAATTATATTCTGCCCAAGAAGCTGGGACTTGAGGCGAACAGCAAGAATTTGAATGACTTGAAGCTACAGAAGAGCAATCAGGAAAGGATTGCCAAGGAAAACTTGGAGGCGGCGAGAGAATTGGCGGGAGAACTGGAAAAAGGACAGATAGAGCTTTCCATCAAGGTCGGCGAGGGCGGCAAGTCCTTCGGATCCATTTCCGGCAAGGAGATTGCGGCGGCGGTCAAAGAGCAGATGAATCTGGACGTTGACAAGAAGAAAATCCAGCTCAAGGAAGTCGTAAAGACGTTGGGAGAGCACCAGGTGCCGATCAAGCTGCACCCGCAGGTGACGGCGCAGTTGAAACTGATTGTGAAAGAGGAAGCGTGAATCATCGAGAGTAAGGGGAGTTACCAGATGGAGGAAGCACTCATCAAGCGGATACTGCCGCACAGCACGGAGGCGGAGCAGGCAGTCATTGGCGCGATGCTTTTAAATAAGGACGCGATTTTGGAAGTCTCCGAAATTTTGACGGGGGACGACTTTTATCAGACGACGTACGGCGTTTTGTTTGATGCCATGACGGAGATGTTCCATCAGGGAAGGCCGGTGGACATGATTACGCTGCAGGAGTATTTGAAGGCAAAAAACGTGCCGCCGGAAATCAGTGACATGGAGTACGCAAGGGATTTGGTGGTGGGAGTCCAGACATCTGCCAACGCCAAATATTATGCACAGATTGTCAGTGAAAAGGCGACGCTTCGCAGGCTGATTAAGATTACGGAAGAAATCAGCAACACTTGTTATATGGAAAACAAGCCGCTCGAGGAGATTCTCAACACGACGGAAAAGAAAGTGTTTGAGTTGGTGGAGCGGGGAAACGTGCAGGAGTTTGTGCCGATTAAGCAGGTGGTTTTAAATGCGCTCGACATTATTGAAAGGGCGTCGAAGACCAAGGGGAACGTGACCGGGGTTCCGACGGGGTTTATTGATTTGGATTATAAGCTGTCGGGGCTGCAGCCATCCGACTTGATACTGATTGCGGCCAGGCCTTCCATGGGTAAGACGGCATTTGCGCTTAACATTGCGCAGCATGTCGCGTTTCGCCAGCATAAGGCGGTGGCGATTTTCAGTTTGGAAATGTCAAAGGAGCAGTTGATGAATCGTTTCTTCTCATTGGAGTCCCATGTGGACGCGCAGCTGCTTCGAACGGGAAATCTGAAGGACACGGACTGGGAAAAGCTGATTGAAGGAGCCGGGGACATTGGAAGGTCCCGGATGATCATTGACGATACGTCGGGCATTTCCATCGCGGAAATGCGTTCGAAATGCCGAAAATATAAGCTGGAACTGGGGTTGGACTTAATTATCATTGACTATTTGCAATTGATGAGCGGGAGCGGCGGCCGGAGCAATGAGAGCCGCCAGCAGGAGATTTCAGAGATTTCCCGTTCTTTAAAGGGTCTTGCGAGGGAGTTGAACGTTCCGGTGATTGCCTTGTCGCAGCTCAGTCGTGCGGTAGAGTCGCGTACCGACAAGCGGCCGATGCTTTCTGACCTGCGTGAGTCGGGAGCCATTGAGCAGGATGCCGACGTGTGCATGTTTATTTACCGGGAGGATTATTATATCCCGGATACCGAGGACAAAAATATCGCGGAAATCATCATTGCCAAGCAGAGAAACGGCCCGATTGGAACCGTGCGCCTGGCGTGGATGCCGCAGTATACGAAGTTTGGAAACGAGCTTCGTCAACAAGATGGATGATGAATAAAAAGCATGACTATGGAATTTTTATACTCACGACAGATTTTATCTGCCGTGAGTATCGCGCCAGCCGCCAGCCTCCAACAGTCATGCTTTTTTCAGTGTACATTATGTCGTTTAGGAATTCTTTAACAGTTCCTTACGTAAAAAGCTTCTTGAATGCCCCGACGGGCGCGCTTTCGGCAGCTTCGCGGCGGAAGGCCTGCTGTTGCCGGATGAGCGTGTCGAGTTTGCGGTAATGCTCTTCCTCCTGGTGTTCCTGCGCCTGAAAGAGAAGGTCGATTTCACGGCATACATTGGAAGTGACCCGGCGGCTGATATTTTTTTCCAACGTGTGGTTGTTGGCGGTGATGGCCTCGGTTATGACATCGCCAAAAAGTGCGCGCACCTGCTCTAAATGTGTGACCTCGATTACTTCCGCCGTTGCCGCGTCAGCCGTTTTTGGAGTGGCAGCAGGTGATGATTCAGAAGAAACTGCGAGGGCGGTGTCTGCAGGTGTCGCGGGAGTCGGATCAGCCGGCACCGGAGCCGAATCAGCCGACACTGCAGGAGACGAGCCCGCGGAGGCTGCAAGGGTTGAACCGGCAGGAGCCGCATGTGTTGCGTCCACCGGGCTTGCCGGGGCCGGGGCGGCCGTTCCCGAAGGGGTCACGTCCTCGGGAGCCGAGTCAGCCGGAGCCACGGAAGCCGGCCTGGAAGAGGCTTCTGTGACACTTGTCGAAAATGCTGCGGAGGTTGGCTTGTCCGAATTTCCGGAAACCGTCGCTATCGTGGCCGCGGAAGCGGATTTTTGGCCGACCGTGGAGAATGGTTTGGCAGATGCCTTGGCCGTTGCCGCGTCAGGTGCCGTAGAAGCCGGAGCCTTGGTAAGCTCTGCCAGGACGGACTCCACCTTGCCACTTGAATTTGCATCCTTCGTATAGCGTGCCAGAGCCACGTCAGCATGATTTGGTCGATTGCCGGTACCATGCGCGTGTGCGGACGATGTCTGTTTCGTTTCGCTTAAATCAGCGTGAGAGGGGCTTGCCCCCTCTTCTTTTTTGACCGCATTTTTTGCCTCCGCTTTTTTTCGCCGAAGCTCGGTCAACTGCGGGATTAAAGTCTTCAATTCCCGCAGTAAAATGCCTTCATTCTTAAGTTTCTGAATACATTGGAATAATTGTATGTCATCTTCCGTATAATATCGGTGTCCCATTTCCGTGCGTTCAATATGTAATCCCAGCTCTTCTTCCCAATAGCGCAGGACGTGAGCCTCTACTTGTAATTTTTTTGCCGCCTCGGAAATCATAAATTTTACTTCACCCATATCATTCAGATGCCTCCTTAAGTCGCATAACAATTCCATGGTTTACGGGTTACTATCCGATTGCGAATAGTAACTAACGTTTACGGGCATGGCATGTAGGAGAAACTATGCCCTTTAGGACAGTATACCATAAAAGCGGGGCGGGGAGTAAAAAAGCGTTCGTCAAATTGGGACAAAAAGCGTGCCCCTTTACGCAATAATGCACATTACGCACCCCTGCGCATAAAACGAAACCCCCGCCATGAGGCGGGGGTCGATAGGACTTAGCCAGATGGTTACAATTCAGCACCGCGCCAGCGCGGGTCGAACAGTAACGCCAGATGCTCGTCCTATGTAGCCACTGTTTTTAAATCTTACAAGCTGATCGCGTCAGCCGGACATCCGTCAGCACAAGCACCACACTCGATGCACTCATCAGCATTGATTTCATACTTGCCATCACCTTCGCTGATAGCGCCAACTGGACATGTGGATGCGCAAGCACCACAAGATACGCAGTCATCACCGATTACATATGCCATAGCAGTGTTCCTCCTTTTGAATAATTATGAACTCCTCTTGTATTGTATAATATTTGTTTTATAAATACAAGAGGAGAATCGAGGAAAGAGAAAAAAATTCAAAAAAGTTGTCACTTTTCCCACCCCGTGAACAATAACAAAAAGTCTGGCTTTAATAAATTTTAAGAAAATTTCTCTTTTCTTTTTAGAAAAATCGTGTATGATAGGAAGAGGAAAATGGAGCTTGTATATCCATTTTCACGGAAAACTGTTCCGTGACATGAAGGAACGGTACCAAAATGGCAGAGGTGCAAGAGTTATGAAAAGAAAAGTGATGGTAACGGCAGCTATGGTAGCACTGGCGGCGATGCTTGTCAGTGCGTGTACGAAGGAGGAACCGCCGCAATTCACCGGGGAGGAGACGCATGAGCCGGAGTACCAGGCTCATCTGGACGCGATTTCCCCTTCGGCATATAATAATGTGCAGGGGCTTGATTTGGAACCGGGTACATATATTTCCATTATCGGGAAGGAAGAGTCATCGGCATATTCGAGGGAACTTCGCAGGGGCGTGGAGCAGGCCGCGGAGGATTTGAACACATTGCTCGGGTTTACGGGCAATGATAAAATCAAGGTGGTCTACAACGGCGCGGCGAAGGGTGAGGACATAGGCGAGCAGGTCAATATTTTGGATGAGGAGCTGTCGCGCTATCCCGACGTGCTGGGTATCGCCAGTGTGGACGAGGATGCCTGCACGGTACAGCTTGATTTGGCGACGAGTAATGGAATTCCGATTATTGCATTTGATTCGGGCAATACGCATCCAGGGATTTTGTGCACGGTCAAGACGGACAACATGGACGCGGCCAGGACGGGAGCATACAAGCTGGCGAACGAAATCGGCGGTGAGGGACAAGTTATATTGCTGGTAAATGATTCCGAGTCGGAATCTGCAAGAGAACGGACGGAAAGCTTTTTGCAGGAGATGAAGGAGAACCAGCCGGATATCGAGGTCATGGAGACAATTTACCTTGATAAGATGGAGGAATATAAGAAAGAAATCGTGGAAGAAAAGGCGCGGGAGCTGTCAGATGACGAGGCGGAGGGCGAGAATGAAGCGGGAGAAGAGGCAAAGGACCAAGACCCCAATAGCAAAGCCCGGGAAACGAATGGCGACGTGGAAGGTGAGGCGGAGCCGGGCGAGACGCAGGAGCCGTCCGTAAAGCTGACGGAGGAAGAAAAGACGGCAATGGTAAATGCGATGTCGGACGAGGACGTGCTTCTTTATTACCTGGAGAAGTATCCGGACTTGAAAGGGGTGTTCGGAACCAGCTTTTCGGCGACGCAGGCGGGATTGAAAGCGTTGAGGCACGCAGAGCGGGATGTCGTTCTGATGGGATTTGACGCGGGAAAGGAACAACTGGAAGCGTTGGAGAGCGGTGAGATAAAAGGACTGGTCGTGCAGAATCCATTTGGTATCGGATACGCGGCGGTGGTCGCGGCGGCACGTACCGTGCTGGAGATTGGAAATGAGGCTCAGGTGGACACGGGATATGTCTGGGTGACGCAAGAGAACATGGAAGAGACGTCAATAAAGCAAATGTTATACGAATAAGGTGCAAGTGGCCGGCATACGAAAGAAGGATAAGATTCTTCGTGTGCCGGCCACATTTGTATGTGCTACCGTCCTTTCGGGAGCGAGAAAATGAATTCGGTGCCGACACCCTCGGTGCTGATGACATTGATGTGTTCATCGTGCGCGGCGATGGCCTCCTTGACGATGGAGAGTCCCAACCCGGTTCCTTTCTTGTCGCGCCCCCGGGACGCGTCGGATTTATAAAAGCGTTCCCAGATTTTTCCCAAATCTTTTTTGGGAATGCCCACGCCATTGTCCTTGACCGAGGTGAAAATCTTGCTTCCCTTCTGTGTGACTTCAATCGTGACGGTGGAATCATACTCGCTGAATTTCACCGCGTTGTCAATCAGGTTGTAGAGAACTTGTTGAATCTTTCGCTTGTCGGCGTGGACGATGGCCCTCTCCGGCAATAGCAACAGTTCGATACTGACTCGCTTTTGCGTGCCGACGCCCTCGAAAGAAGCGGCGGTCTGTTTCAGCATTTCCTGCAGGTCGAAATTTTCCCTGACCAGCATCTGCTCTTTCGTGTCAAATTCATTGAGCGTGAGAAGGTCCTGCGTCAGGTCTGTCAGCCGTTCCGTTTCAAACAAAATGATTTTCAAATATTTTTCATATAATTCGGGCGGAATTGTGCCGTCGCTCATCGCCTCGACATAGCCCTTGATGGAAGTCAACGGGGAACGGAAGTCGTGTGACACGTTCGCCACGATTTTTTTCTGATAGTCCTCCATGTCTTTCAGTTGAGAGGACATGGAGTTCAACGAGGCGGAAAGGTATCCCATTTCGTCCTGCGTGTAAACCGGGATTTCATAGTCGAGGTTGCCGGAGGCATACTGCGTGGCGGCCTCTGTAATCCGGCGCAGCGGGATGTGGACGAAAAACTGGAATCCCAACAAAATGAGGAACGCCAATGCATAGACGGCGGTCATGGTAATGTAGACCGGCCGCATGATTTCCCGGCATTGCGCGTCAATGTCGGACAGCGGCTTGTGAATCAAAAGATAGCCGTTTGTGCGAAAACCTTGTATGACGGGGGCGATAAAGGTAAGAACCTCTTCCTCAAAATAGTCGTGGTAGGTTCCTTCAATATAGCGTTTGCCGCCTATTTCCGCCGGGTTAAAATCCTCAATCTGCTCTGGTACGAAACCATGTCCGCTGGATGCAAAGGCGATGCGGGCACCGTCGGCATCGACAAACCAGAGGGAACTGTCTAAATAAAGTTGGGCGGCATTTAACTGCACCTGAATTTCCCGGGGCGTGATGCTGCCGGAAAAATAGTCAGGCAGATAAGAGGCGGCAAGAAAATTTGTCTCCTTGTAAATGCGTTCGGAAACCTTGTCCGCAATACGGCTGTGCACCAGGTGCTCTCCGAGCGTGGCAGTCGTAAAAAGACTTAAGAATCCGAAAATGAGATATAAAATAATAAATTTTAAATATAAAGTGCTCTTCATGATTTATTTCCTGAAAGTAATGCTAGCGTGTTTCAAATTTATAACCGATGCCCCAGACGGTGCTTAGCCGCCAGGAATTGTGATCCTTGATTTTTTCCCGCAGCCGCTTGATATGTACGTCGACGGTGCGGGTGTCCCCGATATATTCATATCCCCAAATCTGGTCAAGAAGCTGTTCCCTGGTAAATACCTGGTTGGGGGAGGCGGCGAGAAAATACAAAAGCTCCAGCTCCTTCGGAGGCATTTCTACCGGATTTCCGTCGCACATGACAGAATAGTTGGTGAGGTTGATGGTGAGGCCTTCGACCTCCACGCATTTGATTTTCTCGGCGGCGGGTGTTTCCGGCTTGGCGGCCTGGGTACGCCTTAGCACGGCCCGCACGCGCGCCACCATCTCCTTGGAGTCAAACGGCTTCATGATGTAGTCGTCGGCACCCAGCTCCAGGCCCAGCACCTTGTCAAATACTTCTCCCTTGGCGGAAAGCATGATAATGGGCGTGGAAGACTTGGCACGGATTTCCCGGCAAACCTGGTAACCGTCAATGCCCGGCAGCATCAAGTCGAGTAAAACCAGGCCGGGATGCCACGCCTCGTGCTCCCGCAAGGCATCCTCGCCATTGTAAACTATTTTCGTCTCAAAACATTCCTTGGCCAAATATAAAGAAATGAGTTCGGCTATATTTTCGTCATCATCTACAATCAAAATTTTTTGTCTGTTTACCATTGATATTTTCTCCATTATTATTTAAAGTTTACAATCGTCACGCCGGCATCGCCCTCGCCGTATTCGGCCAGATGATAGGACTTGACGTGCCTCTGGCGGCGCAGGTATTCATGGATGCCCTTGCGCAGCGCCCCGGTGCCCTTCCCGTGCACGACGCGCACGCTGTCTAAGTGTGATAAGACGGCATCGTCCAGATATTTATCCAGCTCGGCAATGGCCTCGTCCACCGTCTTGCCCAGCAAATTGATTTCCGGGCTGATGGAAAGTGACTTGCTCATCTTGATTTTTCCCTTGGAGGTGCCGGGAGCCTTTTTCAGGGTGTGACTGCCCGCATCCTCTATGATTTCCAAATCGGAAATATTTACCTGGGAGCGCAAAATGCCCATCTGGACGGTCACGTTGCCCCGGGAATCCGGGAGGGAATGAATCGTCCCGGTCAAATTCATGCTGAGAACCTTGACGGATTCGCCCAACTTGAAGTCGGAGGGCTTGTGCACTTTGCGGGGCTTTTGCGCCTTGAGCGCGCCCACGGAAGAGGTTTCCTGAATCTTCCTGCGCAGGCGTTCCCGCTCCTTTTCCATTTCCGCCGCGGAAATGCTTTCCTTGCCGAATTTGCGGAAATTCTTCATCGTCTCGTCGGCCATTTCCTTCGCCTCGCGCAAAATGCTGCTGGCTTTTTCGTTTGCCTCCTTCAAAATGCGTTCTCGCTGTTCATCGATGCGCTCCTGCTTTTGACGGGCCTGGTTTTTAAGGCTCTCCACCTCCCGCTTGTAGGCGGCGATTTCCTCCCGCTCCTTTTCGATGGTTCGCTTTTGCGTCTCCAGGTCGTTTAGCAAATCTTCAAAAGAAAGATCCGTGTCGGAAAGCCGCGTCCTGGCATCTTCGATAATATAATCGGGCAGACCCAGTTTGCCGGAAATGGCGAACGCATTACTCTTGCCGGGAATGCCAATCAGCAGCCGGTAGGTGGGGCGCAGGCTTTCCACGTCGAATTCGCAACAGGCATTTTCTACGCCGGGGGTCGAGAGGGCGTAGACCTTCAATTCGCTGTAATGCGTGGTGGCCATTGTGCGAATGTCACGCGCATGAAGGAAGTCGAGGATGGAAGTGGCCAGTGCCGCCCCTTCCGTCGGGTCGGTTCCCGCGCCCAGTTCGTCGAAAAGTACGAGGGAGTGTTCGTCTACCTTCTGTAAAAAGGAGACGATGTTGGTCATGTGCGATGAGAAGGTACTCAGGCTCTGCTCAATGCTCTGCTCGTCGCCGATGTCGGCGTAGACCTGGGTAAACACGGCCAGTTCCGAGTGATCCGATGCCGGAATGTGCAGCCCGGCCTGCCCCATCAGGGTGAACAATCCCACGGTCTTTAGAGAAACCGTCTTACCGCCGGTATTTGGCCCGGTAATGATGAGCAGGGAAAAATCTTCGCCCAACGTGACGCTAATCGGCACGACCTTGTGCGAATCCAGAAGCGGGTGCCTGCCGTTTCGGATGCGGATGCGCCCCTCGCGGTTAAAAAGGGGGCGGCTGGCATTCATTTCCAGGGCAAGCTGCCCTCTGGCAAAAATGAAGTCCAGGTCGGTCAGCGTCCGATAATTTGTTCGGATTTCCTCGATATGTTCCGCCGTGTCGCTGCTTAAGCGAGCCAAAATGACCTGGATTTCCTCTTGCTCCTTCGCGTAAAGCTCTTTCAAGTCGTTGTTTAGCTTGACTACCGCCATCGGCTCGATGAACAAGGTGGAGCCGGTGGAGGATTGGTCGTGAATCATGCCGTTTACCTGGCCCCGGTACTCGGACTTGACCGGGATACAATAGCGGTCGCCGCGCATGGTGATAATGGGATCCTGCAGGTAAGTGCGCAGGGAACCGTTCACCAGCCCGCCTAACGTGGAGTGTATCTTGTCATTGAGTACGCCGATATTGCGGCGAATGTGCTTCAACGTGCTGCTGGCATCGTCACTGATTTCGTCCTCGCTGACAATGCAACGTTCGATTTCATTTGCCAGGAGGGTCAGCGGCTCAAGCAGCTCAAAATACGCATCAAGGCAGTCGGCATTTGACTCTTGCGTGTCATGGCGGCCATAAGCTTTGACACGGGCGGTGGTCTGCAGAAGCTTGCAGATGCGCAAAAGCTCCGTAATGCCAAGGGCCGCGCCGATTTCCAGACGTTTCAGCGACTCTTCCACGGGGGCGGCGTCACTTAGGGAAATGCGACCCTTCCCAACAATCCGGGTAAATGCCGCGCTTGTCTGCTCCTGCATCGTCTCAATCCGCTCAAGGTCGGAAGACGGCTTTAGGCGGCGGCAGAGCTGCTTGCCGCGGAAGGAAGAGGCACGCTCCTCCAAAAGGACGATGATTTTGTCATATTCTAATTTATATAAAGATTTCTGGTTCATATCGTTTCTCCCCTTGTGAATAAAATATTACGGTATCTATTGTAACTTATTTTAAATAGAATGAAAAGGAGAAAATATTGAACAATTAGAAGAAATGGGTTATACTGGAATGGTGATAAAATGTAATGAAGCGAAAGCGACCGCGATTGGCGCGAGAGTTTCGCAAGCGGAACTCTTTGTTATAGGGGGAAAAGTTCAAAAAGTACAGGGAGGAACAAGGCTGTGCAGGATGAACGACAAATGAAAAATCAAGAAGGTCAAGAAACGCCGGGGCAGGAAATGCCAAAGGATGCAGTGCCAAAATCCGCTTCGGAGGCGGGACTCGGCGAAGAGGAGCAGTTTGCGTTTTTGCAGGAAAAAGTCAAGCCGAAGGAAAAGAAGCAAGGGAGGGGAATCGCAAAGCTTCTGGGCACGGCCGTATTGGGCCTGGTCTTTGGGGGCTTTGCCTGCGTGAGCTTTTATATGCTGACCCCGTGGATGGAAAATGTCCTCCAGGGGGAGAAGGGCGCGGTCACGATTCCCGAGGATGAAGAGCCGACGGAGGAGGACGTGGTGCAAGAGGACGTGGTACAGGAGGTACCGGTTCTGACGCTGGAGAATTATCAGGACATGATGGAAAGCCTCTATTCCATTGCGCGGGACGCGGAGAAAAGCCTGGTCGTCGTCCGTGTTTCCGACGATGAGGCGTGGATGGCCGACGATGGGCGCGATATGAGAAATGTGACCGGGATGATTGCGGCCGACAATGGATGGGAGATTTTGATTGTGGCCGATGACGTGGTCTGCACGGGCGATGCGGGCGGGGAGAACCCACAGTGGTCGGTTACGTTTTCGGATGGCAGCAGTTGTTCCGCGACCTTAAAAAAGCGGGATAAAAATAGGGGACTGGCGGTATTTTCGGTAAGCCGTATGTTGCTTTCGGACAGCACGAAAAACAATATCCACAAGGTGGTCTGGGGGAATTCCAACATTGCCTCGCGGGGCGACGTGGTAATTGCCCTGGGAAACATGTTTGGCTATGATAATGGCCTGGGCTACGGAGTCATCAGTTCCAAAAAATATGACGAATTATTTGCCGATGCGAGCTGCGGCGTGCTGGCGACAGACATCGCGGCCACGTCCGGCGGCAACGGAGTGCTCATAAATCAGAAGGGCGAGGTGCTGGGCCTGATTCGCGGCGAAATCTGGTCGGAATCGTCTGGCGCGACGGCCAATGCACTGGCGATTTCTGATTTGAAACCGGTACTGGAAATGCTCTTGAACGGGGAGAGCGTGCCGTATATAGGGATTCAGGGCATGACCGTGACCGATGTCATTTCCTCGGAGCAGGGCCTGCCGCGCGGGGTGTACGTGACGCAGGTGCGGGAGGATTCCCCGGCGATGTACGCGGGTATCCAGAACGGTGACATTATCCAGAAGGTGGGCGGCACGGAGGTGACGGGAACTTCGTCTTACGAGAAGGCGGTGCTGAAATGTACTGCCGGAACCCAGGTGCGGGTGAGAGGAAAACGCCGGGGGAACGGTGGTTACGTGGACGTGGAGTTCATGGTGACGGTCGGAAGCCAGGAGTGAGAGAAGGCTGCGGTTTTAGCAATACTCACGGCAGATTTTCATCGGCCGTGAATATATCATAATTTATAAGACAGGAAGGTTTGACAGAATATGAGATTTATTAAGGATTTGCGGGAAGGCGAAACAATCGGGAGCATTTATCTTTGCAGGGGCAAGCGCACGGCGGAGACGAGGAACGGGAAGCCGTACGACAACGTGCTTTTGCAGGATAAGACGGGAACTTTGGACGGGAAAATCTGGGATCCCAATTCGCAGGGGATTGCCGATTATGGTGAAAAGGACTTCGTCGAGGTAATCGGCGACGTGATTAAATATAACGGCAACCTGCAGTTGAACATCAAGCGGCTGCGGGTCGTCGGCGAGGGCGAGTACAATCCGGCGGATTATTTGCCGGTTTCCGAGAAAAACGTGGATAAAATGTACGACGGGCTTCTTGCCTACGTAAGGCGCATCTCCAATCCGTATCTTAAGCAGGCGGTGGAATATTATTTTGTGAAGGATGAAGACTTCATCCGCAAATTTAAAGGACATTCGGCGGCGAAGACGGTGCACCACAGCTTTGCCGGCGGGTTGTTGGAGCACACGCTGAGCGTGACGCGGGCGTGCGAGTACATGATTGGCGCGTACCCTTACTTGAACGCGGATTTATTGTATGCGTCGGCGATTTGCCACGACATTGGCAAGGTGTGCGAGCTGTCCAGCTTCCCGGACAATGATTATACGGACGAAGGGCAGTTGATTGGGCATATCGTGATTGGCGTGGAAATGCTTGACGAGGCGATTCGCACCATCCCCGGATTCCCGCCGATTCTGGCAAACGAGTGGAAGCACTGCATCGTGGCGCACCATGGCGAGCTGGAGTACGGTTCCCCGAAAAAGCCCGCGCTGGCCGAGGCGTTGGCCCTCAATCTGGCGGACAACATGGACGCGAAATTGCAGACGATGAAGGAAATATTGAAAGACAAGACGGGGACGGAGTGGCTGGGATTCAACCGGCTGTTCGAGTCGAATTTGAGGAAGACGTCGGAGCAGGAATTTTAGAGTGAAAAGAAATGAAACAATATCTGGATTGTGTGGGAGTGAAATGCAGGACAATTCAGATATTGTTTTGATTAAGAAGAGGATATAGGATATGCAGAAGGATGAAGTTGTAATCGTTAAAATAGAAGATATCGGCGTGGACGGGGAGGGCATCGGCAAGGTCGATGGCTATACGTTGTTCGTAAAGGATGCAATCATTGGCGACGAGGCCGAGGTCAAGGTGATAAAGGCGAAGAAGAATTATGGATATGCCCGCTTGATGCGCATTATCACGCCGTCTGCCTACCGCGTCGAGCCGAAGTGCGCATACGCCCGCCAGTGCGGCGGCTGCCAGATTCAGGAAATGTCTTATGAAAGGCAGCTGGAGTTCAAGGCGAAAAAGGTGCGGGACAATCTGGAGAGGATTGGCGGCTTTGACGTGACGCTTTTGGAGCGCGTGACGGAGCCCATCGTGGGAATGGACGAGCCGTTTCATTACCGCAACAAGGCACAATTTCCATTTGGCACGGATAAGGACGGCCAGCCGATATGCGGATTTTACGCGGGGCGCACGCACCACATCATAGCAAATACGGATTGCGCGCTGGGCGTGGAAATAAATAAGGAAATATTGGAACGGATTCTGGATTTTATGAAGGAATACCGGGTGCGGGCCTATGACGAGAAAACCGGCAGAGGCCTGCTTCGCCATGTCCTGATTCGGTACGGATTTGCCACGAAGGAAATCATGGTCTGTCTGGTAATCAATGGAAAAAAGATATATAAGTCAGAGGAATTGGTGCGGCGGCTTGCTACAATCGAGGGAATGACATCCATTACGATTAGCACGAATACAAAGCAGACCAACGTCATCATGGGAGATTCTTTTGAAGTGCTATGGGGGAAGGGCTACATCACGGATTCTATCGGCGGCGTGAATTATCGGATTTCGCCGTTGTCATTTTACCAGGTGAACCCCGTACAGACGGAGAAATTGTACGCAAAGGCACTGGAGTATGCAGACTTGCAGGGCGGGGAGACCGTGTGGGACTTGTACTGCGGGATTGGAACGATTTCGCTGTTCTTGGCGAGAAGGGCGAAAATGGTCTACGGCGTGGAGGTCGTGGAGCAGGCGGTTAAGGACGCAAGAGAAAATGCACGGCAGAATGGAATAGAGAACGTGGAGTTTTATATAGGCAGGGCGGAGGACGTACTGCCAAGGTATTATAAAAAGGATGCGCGAGCGACGTGGGACGATATGGGTAAGGCACATCCGGACGTGATTGTGGTTGACCCGCCCAGGAAGGGCTGTGAGGAATCACTGCTGGAGACGATGGCACAGATGCAGCCGGAGAGAATCGTGTATGTGAGCTGCAATCCGGCGACACTGGCGAGAGACTTGAAATATCTGTGTGAGAAAGGGTACGAGCTGAAGAAAGTCGGGGTCGTGGACCAATTTCCGATGGGGGTACATGTTGAAGTTGTGTGTTTGCTTTCCAAACTTAAATCTAATAAACATATTGATGTGGAATTGGGATGGACGAACTAGATGTAAATTTTTGCATCAAGGTGGTGCGGAATTGATGGAATTAAAATGAAAAATGTCGGTTTGAATGTCGGTTTGAATAAAACCGAAAAGAAAGTGATTTCTTTGCTGATAGAAGATTCGGAATATACTTCTGACGAATTGGCTGCAAAGATAGGCGTGACAAAAAGAACCATAGAGCGAGCATTTATCTCTTTGCAGAATAAAAACATTATAGAAAGAATTGGTTCAAAGCGTGATGGAAGTTGGATTGTCACTAAATAATTGTATTCAGAAAAAATCAGCGGGACAAGACGCTAGGGGTGCACACCTATACTTAACAATAGGAGAAATGTATGAATTTACCATTATTTTTAAATGAAGTGGACGTGTTAGCTTCCGAATTATCCCATGAGGAACTGTCAGGCTTTATACATGAAATGGCCAGGACTTTGCCGGAGGGCAGGCGAGAGCATTTCTTAAGTACGCTGAAAAGCTTTGGCGAGCGGGGCGCGTTACAAAAACAAGCGAAGGATGACGGGTATAACGCCCTGCGGGCGGATGTCGAGGCGATAAAGAAGAAGCTGTCGGAAATCAATGACGGTGAGCGGTGCCTGGACAGCGAGTATAATATAGAGTGGGATGAGTGGTATAACGATGACGTCGACGAGGTTCTTTTTATGGATCATGAGGGTGTCCTTGATGATATCAACGAGGCGATGGAGCTGATTCATCGCTGCGTCGACATGGAAGTATATCAAGAGGGCGGCGAATTGGCAGAGATGCTATCCGTTCTGGAAGTGGAAGTGAATGGCGATTATAATGATTTTGACGGAGTTCCATTGTATCTACATAGCCTGGCCGAGAAAAGACGGCTGTCCTGCGATTTTGAAAAGATGGCAAGAGAATGCCTATATCTTACTTATATGGGAAATGAACTGGCGGACAGACCGGATAAAATATATCGTATGATGGAAAATTTTGGATGCCATGATACGAGCCTTGAACATATTCTTCAGACGGGAAATGAAGAACTGCCGCAATTTGACGAATTTCTTGCACGGTGGATTCGTTATCTTGGAGAACGGAAAAGCAGAGATGCGGGGAGACTTTTGTGCGAGGCGCAGACCATGCTGCAGGATGAGGACGCGCAGATTGAGAATGCCAGAAAATATGTGGCGAACCATCCATTGCTGTATAAGCAACTCCTTGAAATGAAGTTGGATTCCGGCGAGAATGAAAAGATGCTTGCAATTGGCATGGAG
>CATLEQ010000015.1 GCA_949915905.1 uncultured Lachnospiraceae bacterium
AGAACCTCCTTGTCCTTAGATTTTAGCGGTGGAATTTATGGTTTCTATCTAATCCTTGGTTTTCTTGTCTCCCAAGGTGTCTTTCGACGTATTCGTACCTCTTTACTTTGGTTGATGGGAGCCTCTACTTTTATTGGTACTGTTTTATTACAAGTTTTTTCCTACCACAATTTCCAACCCTATAATGTTTGGTATGACTGTGGGTTACTGCTAATATGTGCCCTTTGCATATTTGAGGTTTTTTCCAGAGTTACTATTCACTCATCCTGCCAAGAAAACAATCCTTCCCCAAAATCTTTATTCCTGAAAAAGTCAGTTTTGGATTTGTCCAAATGTTCTTTTGGCATTTATATTCTTCACAATCCAATCTTGATTTTACTAATGCCATTTAGCCATATGTTCTCCAAACCAGTTTCTGTCGTTGCACACTTTATCATCGTCACTTGCCTCAGCTGGTTTATAGTACATATGATTTGTAAAATTCCTTTTATTGGAAACATATTATTCTATACCAAATAATATAGTTCCTTGATAAAAACATTGATTTTTCCTTTTATCTCTTGTATACTTTAAAAATCAAACAAATTAAGGAGAATTTTCATGGAACATTACAAGCAAACCAATGATAAAGAAATTGAGTTATTCGTTCCCGGACGCTTATGCCTTTTCGGTGAACATAGCGACTGGGCTGGAAAATATGTCAGTCAAAATCCAGAAATTCTGGAAGGTCAAGCCATCGTCACTGGAATTAATCTTGGAATTTATGCAAGTGCAAAAGTCAACTCTCAATTTTACATAAAATCTATAAATCAAAATGGCGAGGTTCTTGATTTCGAATGCGACATGGATGCCGATATTTTACGCGAACATGCTTTGAAGGATAATTTTTTCAGCTATTGTTGCGGTGTTGCCGCATATATGATGGAGAACTATCACGTTGGCGGTATTTCCATTGAAGTAAAAAAAGTAACCCTACCAATGAAAAAGGGCTTGTCCTCCAGCGCTGCCATCTGTGTGCTCATCGCCCGGGCATTTAGCAAATTATATCAGCTTCATTTAAGCATCCAAGGAGAAATGCGAGCAGCCTATCATGGGGAACGCCTTACAAAATCCCGTTGTGGACGACTTGACCAAGCTTGCGCCTTTGGTGAACAACCAATCATTATGCGATTTTCTGACGAAGAAATCAATATTCGCAAACTAAAAGTCGGCAAAACATTATACTGGGTATTTGCAGATTTATGTGCAGGTAAGGACACCAGAAAAATCCTTTCCCACTTAAATCGTGCTTATCCATTTGCCCAAAATGACATTTACCAGAATGTCCAAGATGCTCTGGGAAAGGACAACTACAAAATCATTACTAGGGCCAGTAACGCAATCGAGTCTGGCGATGCCGAGTCTCTCGGGAAAATCATGAATGACGCACAAGCTCTCTTTGATGCCAAAATCGCTCCCGCCTGCCCAGAAGAGCTGACATCTCCCGTTCTGCATTCCGTGATGAACGACGCCAATATTCAGCCACTCATCTGGGGGGTAAAAGGAGTTGGTTCACAAGGTGATGGGAGTGTCCAACTTCTTGCCAAAAACAAGGCTTGTCAACAAGCACTTGTTACATATTTAAATAAAACACGTAAAATGGACGCATTTCCGTTCGAATTACAAGCTGGCGGAAAAATTCGCAAGGCTATCATACCGCTTGCCGGATTTGGTACACGAATGTACCCGCAAACCCATTTTACAAAAAAGGCTTTTCTTCCAGTAATTGACGAAAATGATATTGTAAAACCCATTCTGGTCTGTATCTTAGAGGAACTCGATGCAGCCGGCATCGAAGACATCATTTTAATTGTTGGGGAAGATGAAGTGAACGAATATAAAAAACTCTTTGAATACGAAGTGGATAATAGCTTCTTGAAGCGTCTTCCTAAATCAGTTCGCCAATATTATCAATGGCTTTACACGATTGGTGGAAAAATCACATATGTCGTTCAAAAGGAAAAGAAAGGTTTTGGCCACGCTGTATATCAAGCCCATGATTTGCTAAAAGGTGAGCCCGTCCTATTGTTACTCGGCGATTTTATTTACAAAAGCAGAATTGCCTTTTCTTGTACGACACAGACTATCAATGCTTATAACAAGGCTGGCGGAAACAAATCCGTGGTTTCCGTCAAATCCATACCGCTTGAACATGTTCCCAACTACGGAATCCTCCAAGGGAATTTTCAACCTGAACGCTCCTACTTAATAGATGTGCAAGCCATGGTAGAAAAGCCTTCTATCAATACCGCCAAAGAAACGCTTGGCATTTTGGACGAAAAAGGAAATACAAAATACTATGCTACATTTGGACAATACATCTTAAATGACGAGGTGTTCCAATTTCTCGCACATCAGATAGAGGAAAACGAACTAACCGAGTCCGCAAAAGAAATTGACTTGACGGATGCCCTACAACATTTGGCATCCAAGGGACAACTTATCGCTTGCGATATCGCGGGGGAAAGTTACGATGTTGGAATACCTACACAATACTATGATACCTTTGTTAAATACCATGTGACAGACAACGTACGCTGATTTCATTTCTCCATGATGGCACTGTCACAAATTCGTGCTTCAAGTGAAATAACTACATAAATATTAAACCTGACCTGAAAGTATACCCTTCAGGTCAGGCCTATTTTCATTTCTTAGTATTCAAGCTTTGTCCATTTATTTGTACTAATGTCATAGGAATAAACCACATCATCCGTAACGCCATTTAGAGCAAGCCACCTTTTCACTTCCTGATCCACATTTTCATCTTGTGGATGAACGTTCCACCCTTTTGGCTCTTGCCCCGAATATCCATTGATCGTTTTAATGGAAAAGCAATCTGCAATCGCCCATGACTGCATCTGTAATGTTGCCTCCAAAAACATCTCATTACTTTGCCGCTCTGCCACATGTTCACGATCTGTCAAATACATTACCTCACAATCCTCTGGTGGTCTTGCCACAAAATCCAAGTAATCCGTCTCCTCTGAAACACTCCACTCAGTTCCAATCGCTTGTGGCGTATAATTCGTGCAAAAAAACATCACGGCAATCATAGCGGCAAACCATGGTCTAAACCATGTAAATTTTTTCATAACGCGTTCCAAATATAATGCCATCACGAGTCCAAACCACAATGTCATGAAAGGCAACCACCTTGCAATCCCCCGCAAAGCAGATGCCCCTGGAAGAAACTTATAAAAAATATACCAGATGGACATCCCATAAACCTGGATTGTCATAATCATGCAAAACCCCAACAACAATAACAAGTAGAAAAAAACAAAATCTAAAAATTCCTCCTTCTGAGAACTTTTCCTTTTACGTTTCACAAAAATGGCTAACAGCGACACTATTGTAAAAACGCATAAATCCACGATTGGGAAGCCTGACACCAAATTATAAATTTCCGAATCCCATCCCACTATATTAGTATCATTCATCTGAACCAAGTGTCTCCACCCTGGTGAAAATGCTAGAACTTCCTCCCAAGTCCGTCCCCCTGTTGATTGCAATACGGGCAAGTATAACTGAATAAAAGGCAACATAAGAAACACCGCAATTCCACCATATATAACATACTCCTTCCAATTTACCAATACGTTCCCATACAATTGCTGCAACATCTCATTTTTCCGCTTGAATATGGAACAAACAAGAAAAAACACTATGGAAATCATGATCAATACACATATGAAATATGCCACATAAAAAGCTGTGTAAAATAGCAACACCACAATTGTCACAGATATCAACGCAAACACATGTCTGATTTTTCTTTTCCAATTTACAAAATAATAATAAAGCATAATTAAAAGAAATGGAATCCAACTCACCGCCAACATCTGTGGATTAATCATCATGGTATTATATCCATTAGAAAACGAAAAGGACACGACCGCCACAAGGGACACCCACGGAGACAATTTAAGACATTTGTTCGAAAAATAAAACAAACAATAACTTCCTAAAACATGTGTAAGAATTAGAACCCACTTAAAAGCAGAAAACATATTCATTCCTAAAAAGCGCAAAATACTATACGGCAACGAAAATCCAAGCATGATATCCGAATACCCCAACACATTTTCTGCCGGATAAAAACATATTAAATCCTTCCAATTCTCCTGTCCGCAAAACACTTTATACCAATGTTCCACAAAATAATTATTCAATTTTCCATCATATGCTGCCCCAAACAACGAATCATTAAACAAAATATTACGGAAAGTGATGATTTCCCCCACTAAAATCAGCAACAACACAATCATCATAACACTCGTCTTTTTAAACTTTTCATTCCGAATTTTTCTATCCATAAAACCGTATCTCCATTTTTAATGAACATCTTTTAGAAATTTCTGTAAATAGTGCTTCCTGCCATTCTCGCTTTTAAGAAAACCAAGCGTCCCCTTTATACCTTGCCATACAAAACACGCAAAAAGTAACACCAGCATTTGCATCAAGAAACTTATCCATGTTGGTTGATAAGAGCACAACTCTCCCCATATGCAATATCGCATGATAACATTATGCACACACAAAATACACAACGTATTTCTTCCACAATAAATTACGACATCCGACAATATCGGTATTTCCGAAAAATATTTCGATAATATGACCACAACCATACATCCTGCAATTGCCGCCACAATACACACTGGAAATTGTGGATACAATTCAAATACAATGTCAAGCCTTCCGGCATACGCTCCTCGCATCCACACGAAAAGCAATAGTACCAATACCATTTTATTCTTTAATGAGTCTTTCCAAAATGCTTCTTTGTGAAGCTTCACTTCATAACCTGCATTAAAGAACACAACACACACAAGTGCAATATCCAGATACCAAGGTACAAACTCCATGTTCATTGCAAGATACCATCCTGCATAGCACTCCACAATCGCCAACAGCCAACGTAGCCATACTTTCTTCCCAGCAATTTTTTTTGTGATTGAAAAAATAATACAAGTACAAAACAAAGCTAGCAAAAACCATATTACCCATGTCTGATAGCCAATTATCACATTATAGGTATTTCCGACAAAAAAAGCCAGACTATCATACATACTTTTCCCCTCAAAATACAAACCAATCCACATTCCTGCCACCACGGCAATCATTCCAAAGACAAAATACGGAAGGTAAATTCCCTTGATTTTCTTTTTTAACGTTGTAACAACTGTTTCTTCCCGAAAGAAATAACCGCTGATAAAAACAAACAACGGCATATGAAACGAATATATAATCTGCACACCGATATGCTCCCATCCCTCAACAATATGAGCATATACCATACAAGCAATACCTACTCCTTTGGCAAAATCCATGGCTTCATCACGTCTTTTCTCCGCCCTTTCCATTATAGGACACGTTTCCTTTTCTTCCTTTCCAAATAGTCTTCTTATCCTTACTACAAATTTCTGCAAAAAAACTCTCACCCCTGGCAAGGCGGCCACTTCCACAAATACAGCCGCTCCACATATGGCAAATATTAGGGAAGCCACCAAATCAAACGCTCCTTGTGGCAATATGTTGTTCCAATAATTACAGTATCCTCCTCCTTGTAAAAAGTAAATCAATGCCACCAATACTCCTACCGCCAACGCTTGTTGAATACGGATGCATGAAATAATTTTATATTTTCTAGCATAATACCCAAACGCCATGAAACCAGTCAATACCAACGCCGCCTGAACACTAAACGGAAGCCAATATATATTTCCCGTATATAAGCCAATGCATATCAAACTTCCTATCCAAATCAAATCATATCTCTTTTCCACAAAATAATTTGTTAAAATAACCGAAAAGAAAAATATTGGCAACAAACACAAAACACCTACTCCCGGAACCTTCACCGGCCATGTAATGTCATTACCACTGGCAAAAATCGCCCGCCAAATATATTCCACAAAAAAATTTTTCAGTTCTTGAACTTCTGCTCCCATGATAAACATCTGACACACCTTTAAAAGGAACCACAATATGGACAATCCTACATATGGAAGCATATAACTTCGAAACACTTTGGGAATTTGTGTTGACAATGATTCCTTCTTCATTTCATACCCTATAGCAAAAAAAAGAAATGGCATCGCGCATGGTGCTATAATCCGCTGCAGACACCCTGGTAAAAAAGTAGCACAAAATATGGCGCATACACACACGACTTTTCCTAGAAAGATTCCATTTTCACAAACTCTCTCTTCTTTCATATCATTCTTCTCCCGATAACACTAAGAACTTTCAGTTTACTGAAATTCATACCAATTCAAGAAATGGGAGTCCAACCATATTCCCACATGTTGCACGAATCCATTGATATCCACATCCCAAAACGGAATAAACAATATAGGTACTAAAAGGAGCAGAAAAATCCAAGGCTTGCTAGAAAGCGACTGAAAACAATATGTCAGTTCTTCTCCTACATTTTTATCTTTCATCATACAAAGCGAAAGTATGACAACTGAATAATATGTCATCACCGCAAATATCCATCTACCATAATCTAACTTCAAAGCGAAGTCTGGCAACATAGTTCCTGCACCAATAAGCACAATAACATATTTCCATTTTTCCACTTTCGTCTCCGCATTTTTTATCAAACGATAAAAAAACTTTGCCGCTATCGCGATATATGGCAAAAACAGCAACGTAAACACAGGGAATTGCACAATATTAATCTTTCTAAGGCTTTCCTCTGCCTCTCCCAAGTCAATTCCTAAAACTTCATGCATTAGCAATGTCGTATGATATCCATTTTCTGACAATCTCCGTGCCTCATCCACAATCATGTCATAATATAACGCGCCATCACTTCTGCTAAACAATTCAAACCATAAAAACAATACTGAACTCACTGTAAAAGTCAAGAAAAAGAGAATACCATATTTCACTTTTTTTTCATTACTTAAAAATTTGTATGCCAAAAGAGCCAATGCAATATTCAAAAACATAAAAACATATCCTTGATGAAACATCACTCCAACCGCAGAAAGAGGCACGACTAACCATTCTACCTTTTCGCATACTATCAAAAGTGCACATACCATACTCACCGCAACCATGAACAAATCCACCCTAAAAAAATTATATCCTCCTGAGAACATGGAAACTGCAAATATCATAAAAAAGAAAATCAAATATTCGCAAGGTTTTAAACACCTTTCCTCACAATGTTCCAGACACTTGTATGCAAATACCATTAAAAACAAAAAAAACAGTGCCGTAACCACTTGAGCGAATCGCATCGCCATCGCATAATCCAACATATCAACTGGAAGAACTTTGTTCACCAGATGATAAATCGTTCCCAACAACGCTCTGGATGTGAAGCCATATTTATAAGATAATGCCAGCATCGTGGAATTGTAAGACCTTATGACATACTGATAGTTTGTAATAAAAACGGCAAAGCTAAACACGGACAGCATACCCATGAACTTTATAATTTCCATTTTTTTTTCATTTAATTTGTTTCTCAATTTAAATACTCCCATCCTTTTCACTGTCCCAACACCGTTTCTACAATCAACTCATGCGCCCCTGAAATCCACAAAGTCATAAACAAAAATGGATACACAACCACTACGGCTGGAATCGGAACCCACCGCAAAATCTCGCCTTTCAGAATCAACAATCCAATTTCCGCCTTTTCGTCTCGCATTGCCATCAACGTGAGAAGTACAACCACATAATATGCAAAGACATAGAAAACCGTCCTTGCAAAATCCCCTCGCAAAGCATACATCGCTACTGAAGGAATTCCTCCCACAAGAATCATCATATATGCTATTTTCATTTTTCTTGGAACATCCCTAAAAAAACACTTAAAACAAGTGACTGCCATCAACAAATACGGACTCATCAGAATCACCATTAAAACAAAATTTCGGAGAGATACCGTCACCTGCACATCCATGCTGAGCGAGCCACGAAAATACGAAATCAAAAATCCCATCGCTTCCGCCACCCCCAAAAGCAATCCTATGCAGCCATACTTTTTCTTCTCTTTTTTACATCCTTTATAAAAAAGAAATACAATCAACAAACATCCCCCACTAAAAACAAACATTGGGCATATACACGCACTCACAAAGCCAAGTAAACTAACAATCCATTCTCCGCGTTCCAATATGACAAGACAAACCCCCATCAAAGTAAAAAAACACGCATATACATCCATTGTGCCAAAATAATTTGCCTGCAAAAACATCGGAAAGGTAAACACAGAACAAAACACCACTAAATAATACATCAATTTCTTGTTGACCCCCAAAACCTTTCCGACACATACTGCATAAAACATGAATAATACCACATAGTATGCTGTCGTAACCAAGACCACCATACTATATGATTGCAAAACAGGAAACGATGCAGGATGAAAATACAACGCATGGTCATAGAATCGACTCATGCATAATATGGCAAAAAATGCCAACATCACTAAAAACATCCTATCGTTTTTTTCCATTCTTAATCCAAAGCAACCCCTGCTCATCTACTTTACCCTTCTTCCCTTCCGCGATACAAAAATACCATGAGAATAATTCTACAATGCTCGATATGGCAAATGTACGATAATCATGTCATAAAACTCCTCCAACACATCCGAAATATGAAAATCACGAAATGGAACAAATAAAAATGCGTACATAATAAGAAAAATTGACAATGTCATATGATTTCTTAGATACCTCATCAGTCCCTTCACTTGCATGGTTGCCCCTTCGTCCCCCAAAGCCAACAAGATGAGAACGCATGCAATGTAATAGAATAATATGGCAAACATATAACGCCCGTAATCCGTTTTCAAAATCATCTCGGGTAAAATTGTTCCTGCTCCCAACGCAATAATAATATAAGCACCCTTTTTCATCCGCTCTTGTTCCTTTTGAATCAAATTCCAATAAAACCGCCCAACCAAATAAATATATGGTGAAAACAATACAACAAAAATTGGAAACTCAATAAAGTTTACGATATGCCAATCCCACTCTGCCCAAAACACATCCTCTCCTAATATATCATGATTAATCAAATGATCATGATAGTTCTGTCCATTATCCGACAACGATTTCGCTGTGGCAACGACTTCCTCATAAACGTTCAATCCTTGTGGATGACTAAAAAATTCAAAATACAAAAACAAAGCAGACACTGCAAAAAATGTCACAGCAAATAAGGCAATATATTTTTTCCTTTTTTTCTCCGAACCAACCAGGATTTTATACAGTAACAATACCAATAAAATATTGATGTCCATAAAAACATAGCCGGGATGAATCAGCATGGCGACCACGGACAAGGGTACGATAAACCACTCAAATTTCTCATACAATACTAAAATGCAGCTCAATATAACAATAATTAAAAGATAAACATCTAGCCTGCCAAAATTCTCCGCAGACAAAAACATGGGAAAGGCAAAAATAGACAAAAAGAATATCAAGCATCTTGCATTTTGATGTACCTCCTTCACACATTTTTTTAAGCAAGTCGCATAAAACACAAAAAGTATTACAAAAAAAAGTATGGTTACCACCTTTGACACTAACCCAATTCCGTCATACGACATAAAATCATAAGGGAATAAAACATTCAGAACCCTCAATGCTGTTCCCGACAACCCCCTCGATATAAATCCCAACTTATAAGAAAAGGCAAACACCGTCGTATTAACCGAAACAATAAAATGATCATAATACCTCAAAACACATACGATGGCAAACACACCTAACAAAACGAAAAAATTCCTATTTTCCTTTTCGTTCATTGTCATTTCTTTCCTCTTCATTCTATATATTTTTCAAGTGACCTTACTATACCATATTTTTTTTCCTTTTTCAATATTAACTCAGCCGCAATACCATGGCATTCCCTTTTTTATGTCTTATATAAGCCTACTTAGTGATTTAATAATTCATATAGAAATCAATTCATCCATCACAAAAATATCTAATCCGGGAATCTCCACACACATCAAAATAACAAACAGTAGAATCAAAATTAAAACATATAGCATTAATCCTTTTTCCCGATACAACTTTTCCGGCTTTTGTGCGGCAGAATCCTCCTTAAATGAAATCCAAAAGTAATAACAAAACAAGCCTATAATAAAAGGAATAATCAATAAAAGCTCCACCCGGTATTTAATGAGAAAAACACCAACCAAAAACACCGAACACATGGCATAAAAGAAAGCAGAAAGCAACAGAGTGTACTCCGTATATCCTCTAAATGACTTCCGATATTTCTCCGCCAACTCCACATCACCAATCATTCGATATTCGGAATAGCGTTTTGTCGCCATGAGAAACGCCCCTGCCATCCAGTATCCAACAACAATACTACTTGGCGGCAAATAAACATGCGTAACAATAAACCACCCCATGAGAAAGCGAATTGCATTATTTAGCGATTCTGTTAACACATCTACAAACGGAATATCCTTTGTCCGAATAGGTTTTACGTTATACAAAATGCCCATTATCCATAACCATACCTGCATCAATAAAAACGGCATACACACAAAACACCCCAGCAAAAATCCTACAATAGTCAAGCCCATGTACATTGCATAGACAATTGACTTTTTCAAATCATTTTCTACTACACTTCGATGTTTTTTCACCGGATGAAATTTATCAAACTCCGCGTCCAGCCATTCATTAATCACATAATTCGCCGATGCCGTACAACAAGTAGAAAGAAAGCCTGCTAACATCCTAAACCAAAACTCAAATTCTAACAATGTCGATGCAGATGCCGCCAATACGATGGCACATACCACTCCTGGAAGAATAAACATCTGCTTAATACAGTGATCCGGTCTGGCAATTCTAATATACTTTTCCATGTCACAAAGTTCCCCCTTCTTAATCCTCAATCTTCCTTGTCACAATTTAATAATGCTCCCATAAATGTAACCAGTTTACATTTAAAAAATGTCCAATATTGTGCATGACCTGATCCATAAAAACATCATAAAATGGCAAAAACAAAATCAAATACACAAACAAAAGCGGTGCCCACGCTTTCGCTCTTATCTCCAACAACACACTGCAACATACATTCTCTATGACCTCATCCTGCATAGCAAGCAATGAAAGCAGCATCACAACATAATACGTTACAATTGACATCGTCCATCTGGCATAATCAATTTTCAAAATATAATTTGGCACAATGGTCAACGCTCCGATGACAACAAATGTATATTTCCATTTATCTACCTTTGTTTTCGCTTCCTTAATAAATCCTCCGAACAAACGCACTCCAATCCAAATGTAAGGCATCATAAATAATAAAAACAATGGATACTCCACGAAATTCTCCTTATGGAAATCCCACTCCACGCCACCTAAATCAATTCCTAGAATTTCATGGTCAATCAAAGTATCATGGTATTCTCCATTATAAGATAACAATTTAGCATTTGATATAATTTCTTCGACAAACCGCTCCCCATTCATTCTACTAAAAAATTCAAACCACAAAAACAAAGCAGAAGCTATACAAAAACTAAGGATAAAGATAATTGCATATTTCTTTTTCTTCTTTTTTTCCACCGTAAAAAAACGATAAATCAGCAAAATCAAAAGAACGTTAAAAAACATAAATACATATCCTTGGTGAAACATTACCGCAAAAGCCGAAATTGGAATTAGCAAAAATTCAAATTGTTTTCTTATTATTAACATGGTACCAATCAAGCTGAGTGCTATCATATAAATATCTACGCGTCCCATATTTCTACGTGACACAAACATTGAGACTGCAATAAGCACAAAAAACAATTCTAAATACGACTGAAAGGAAATCATTTTTTCATCTGCACACATTAAACATTTCCTCAAAAAAACAAACATTACAATCACAAACAATGCCGTGGCCACCTGGGTAAAAGCCATCGCGCCATCATAACTCATCAAATCCATAGGAAGCACTGCATTCACCATTTGAAAAATAGTTCCGACCAATCCTCTGGAAATAAAACCATATTTATAGGAAAATGCCAACAATGTCGTATTATACAAATCGACCATTGCATCATAAAAGCGAAAAAAAGCAAATCCTGAAATAACCAATAAAGCCAGCAAAATTTGATTCACCCTTTTTTTCTTTGTATCTCCCCGCATTCTTCATCCCTTCTTTCTCTGTCATCCTCCAAAATATACATTTTGTTTCCGTACTTCCTGAAACTTTTACGGCAAAATCAAATTAATCATGCAATCTACCGTCCTACAAATAAAAGCATCATTTAACGGCATGAACAAAACAGGGTACACCAGTACAAATACTCCTATTGGCTCCCACTTTTGTAATGTCTTCTTTAATCGTTTCATTTCCCTGATGACATCCAAATCTCCCATTGCTAACAACATTCCAATAGTTAACGCATAAAACAAGAATATGGCAAACACGCAACTCCCCCCTTGATTTTTTAACACTAGCATAGGAAGGCTTGTAATACCTCCTAAACACAAAATCCAACCGCATATCTTTTTCCGGGATTCTCGTATCAAGCCTCGAAAAAAGGAAAATGCCATCATCAAATATGGAATGAAACAAAAAACAAATGCACCAAGCCTCCGAAAATTGCTAAACAATGTGAGTTCCGCAAAATATCTGAATCCGCCATGGAAAAAAAACATAAAAACGCTCACCGCAACTGTTAAAGTAAACAACCACAGATATTTTCTGCGCCTGACATCAGTTCTTGTAAAATATCTATAGAGCAACAGTACCGGCACAATATTCCCATATAAAAAGAGGTATCCCACTCCCATTCCCATAGAAAGTGCAGTAAGTGGAATTATCAACCATTCCCTTTTCTCATACAACAATACGGACAAACAGCCGCACAACAATACGAGCTGATAGACATCCGTCCCGCCAAACTTCTCTACAGTAAGGACGAAAGAAAATACAAACACAGATAAAAACACAAACAAATAGCGCAATGTTTTATTCATTGTTGTCCTCACTTTTGTAAGAATCGACCTATATAACAACAAAAACGCCAAAACATATACCACATAAACTATGACTGCCGTTCTATACCCCAAGATACCTTTTGACTCATTTGGTGCATAGAGAACAAAACTTACCAACGCGAACATTCCAAGCCAAAACAAAAACTTATCATTCTCTATCTTTCGTTCTTTCAGCCCCATAAAAACCTCTTTTCCGTCATTTTACTCTCTTTTTCAGCAATAAAACCACTTTTCGATAAAAGACTATTACTGTAATCCATAATATTCAATCTGTTTCAGTGTCAAGACAGTTCCTTCGCTCTCCTCTACCGTGACGCGGTAAGTGTCCCCGGTTCGCAAAGTAAACCCTTCTATGGTCGCCTTGGTTTCCCCGGCATCAAGAATAACGCCATATGACTTCTCCTTGCCGTCCTCCCCGGTTACCACGATATCAAAAACCGCCGGACGTTCCTCGTCCCGGCAAGACAAAATCTCATATTCTATCGTCGCCGAATATTTCCCGTCCCGGTCGGATGCAAATTCCCCCGAAAGCACACACGCCTGCTCTCCGAACGATACATAGTCTCCCTCCTCGTCCAAAACCAACTCCATTCTATCATACCCCCAGTTAAGATAATCCCGACTATGGTCGTTTTCCTCTTTCGGAACGCCATACTCAAAATCCATATAATTCTCATTCATCACCAAAAACGAAAAACCATCTTCGATTGGAATAATGTTTTCCGCCTTTGCCAGCAGTTTCTGGTAATCTTCCCCCACGGCCGAGGTTACAAACATGCCTATTTTTTTATCCTCTGCCAATTCCGTACAGTCCCCGTCATATTTTACATAATTCCCCCATTTTGGCATCCGAAGCTGACCCTCTATCCAATTCGCCCCAGTGTCGTCAATACTAACGTTATTTACCGCAAACATGTCTAATTCTTCCGGCATAAAGGCCAAAAATACCCTGCTGCTAAAATAGTCAGAATAGATGAATACGACATCGCACCCCTGCTCCTTGGCAATTCCCATCAGGCCGTCATATTTAGATCCGCCCCAGTCCACGTGCCACATGCCGTAATCCTTATAAATCGAGATGCAAACCGCCAGTACCACATAACAAACAAATAAAAACTCTCTATAGCTTGCTTTTATATGCTTCCTGCCATAGTCATATAAAATTCCAAATTCCAGAAAAATAGGAACCATCGCCGTAAGCCAATAGCGATACTCAAAAGTCACCGCGCCGTACGTTAAATCAGCAAAGCAAAAGAGAGCGGCATTTACAAGGAATACACAAAAAACCTGCCTGCAATAGACTCGTCGTTCTCCATCCATCCCTCGTCTTCGAAATGAACATACGGTAGAAATGATAAAAACCGAACAGATTACCACCGTGACCGCTATCGCCGCAAATGCAAATATTCCAGAAATGCTTGCTATGCTTACACCATCTTGAGGCCACCCAAACAACTGAAAAAGGCTTACAAAAACATTGATGATATTCTCTCCCAGTCCCTCGGCAGCCATCGTAGTTTTGTTCATGGCCGAAGAACCGTCAAATCCCAAAAGTTTGTTCGCGATAATCCCAAGCAATGAGACGACGACGGCACCACAGACAAGCAAAAACCTGGCATTAAAAAAGTAACGTATCCTAAAGTCTTCCTTTCTTTCGAGCACGTCCCAAATCTCATATAACAACAATGGAAATATACAACAGCCCAGTTCGAAAATCCCGCTGGAAATCCCGCAAAGAAAAAATCCAATTAATGAAAGTCCATATAAAACAACATCCCTTTTGGCCGTCTTCCCTTTGTGGAAACACACTAAAACGTCCATCAACATCAGCATGAACATGATTCGAAAACCATACAACGCCCCATTGACGAACAATTCCTCCATGTAATCCACGCTTCCATATTGATAGGTGGTAAAAACCGCGATAAATGTCAGATATTTTGCGACTTTACTGAAATCAAGGTCATTGCATAATTTGTTCAGCACGAGCACGAATAAAATAATCAATAAGTCATCCGCCAGGGCGTATGCCAAAAACACGTCACGGAAAATGGCATAAAACACCACGGCCGGCAGGGTAGGCATGTCCCAGGTCAGCATGGTGCTGTAATAATAATCTTCAATCAATAAGGTGCGCTGTTTCCATATCTGCATGACCTGAACCAAGTACGTGTTGGAATCAAAATTCACCATATACTTCATGCGGCATACGTTGAATACCAACAAATATAGAATTTGAATGGCAACCAACGATAGCAGTAGGATTTCCACCCTGCGCTTACTTATTTTTGCAATGAAATTATTTTTCATGATATTTTTCCCCAGACATTTTCCTATCGTTCATTCCTTACTTAATTAATACAATGGTTCCCCCCTGATCCGTGAGCGGGAAAAAGTGAACGTCCGGATTCTCCTTGATGAACTCATTCACTGCCGCGTTTGAACCCAGATATTCCGTCTGATTATATTCATGGACAAAAATATACCCGCCTACGGACAATCTTTCCCAGAAAAATTGCAGCCCGCTTAAAATCGGGTCATACAAATCACAGTCTATGCTTACAAAGGCAAACGTATCTTCCACTCCTTCTGCCGTTTCCGGGAAAAATCCCTTTTTGATAATGCAGTTCCCCGCATGCCTCATTTTTTTCAGAACCAATGACACGCTGGTATCACTGAAATCCTTACTCTTCATCTTGGAAAATGATTCTTTTTGTTCCGTCTCGATATCTTCTTTGGCAAATCCCTCGAAAGTATCAAACAAATACAGCTTTCTGTCTGGAAACGCAATATTTATTTTCGAAGCAAAATCTCCCCGATACACACCGAGTTCCGCGACATTTCCAGGAATTTTCCGAGTACGTATCTCTCTTGCAACAAGTTCCAATGAGGAAAAACGTATATAATCATACCCGTTGACAAAACCGTGCCGTTTCCATCCGACACTCCTCATCTGAACCACTACCGCAAGCTTGATTTTTGATAATACACGGTTGACACCCGTAAGGAACACTTTTATAAACTTTATGGCAAACAGTTCGAATTTGATTTTCATGATGAATCCCTCTTTCACTTTCTTCATTCATTTCTAAACACTTGTTTCATTATACTCACGACGGATTTTATCTGCCACTCAGTATAAATCTCCGCCATGAAAATGTCAAGGAAGTAATCAGCAGATAACCGCCGACGATGAGCAACAGCCTTACCACGAACAGCTTGTGCCCCAAATGCATCCCAAAATCCTCATAGCGAATAAACACCTTTTCTAAATGGTG
Source organism: uncultured Lachnospiraceae bacterium (assembly GCA_949915905.1). Classification (GTDB taxonomy): domain Bacteria; phylum Bacillota; class Clostridia; order Lachnospirales; family Lachnospiraceae; genus Schaedlerella. Next base: position 16,328 of record CATLEQ010000015.1, read on the forward strand.
CAGGCATAACACCACCATGGTTCCCCGCCCCATCCATCCAAAAAATCCTTTTATTCCTTTCACCTTGCTTAAATAATTAGAAATCATGCAACACAAAAGCGACCCCGCCACGGCGGCAAACATGCAAATCATTTCCCCCGTGTAACTACGCATGACCATTTCGTACCGAAACTGGCTCGAAACGCCCACGCACCAGATAGCGAGCCAGATCAGGACATATCGTACATTTTGAAACATCATCTGGCACAAATCGTATTTTCCTAGCAAAAATCCCACATAATAAAACCCCGTTCCATATAGCGCGATATCCAGACTCCATGGAAGATAACAATGGTTTCGCTGTAGACTCAGGCCAAGCATCACCAATAATATGACCATCGACATTCGCACGAACTCGTTCCCCTTGCTGCATTTAGATGCCACCAGAAATAAAAGCTTCACACAAAACAGCATCGGCACGAACCATAGCAAGCCCACACCCTCGGCCAATGCGAATGAAACCTCCCCCCTCATGCTCAAACCCGTCAATATGGTAAAGAACATTTTCGCCAGACTCTCTTTCCAGTCCGCTCCCAACAACACGATGCGAAGCACGTACTCTATTGCAATGGTACACGCATAAGGAAGCAGCATTCCCCTTATATTCCTTTTTAAGAACCGCCGCCAATCCATATCCTTAAAAAAGAACCCGCTTATCAAGATGAAGAACGGCATATGAAAGGAATATATGAGCATCCATTGCTTGCTGGCCACCTCAATGGAGTGCCCATATATCATCAAAATAATCATAAGGCCTTTCGCCACATCCGCCCATTCCACCCGCTGTTTTTTCGTCCCGCCTTCCCCTTGTAATATCTCTTCCATCCCCGGTCCCTCGCCATTTCCCTTTCATCTGCCGCGGCTTTTCTCTCCTGGCTTAGCCGCAACATGCTCCAAAACCCACACCGCCACCGCTGCAATCACGCTCGTCACCGCCAACACGATGACAAACCGCACCGTCGCCGACTCCGCATACCATCCGCATCCCTCGAACAATTCTCCAAGTCCGGAAATTACCAGAAACTGTACGCCAAAAATCACGATGCTCATTTTCTGTAAAAATCGATATATTGGCCGTTCCTTTATTTCCAAAGACAGAAGGAACTGCACACAGAAGTAAGAGAACGGAATCATCATGAACTGGGCTCCGAATCCCGCTCCCCACCGGTAACGTTTGATTAGCACGCATTCCACTATATACAAGGCCAGAAAAATCCCCGTCCCCACGCCAAACCATATTCGGTATTCCCGTTTTTTCTCCCGAAGTTTTTCACCTCTTCTGACATTTCCGACTGCCACGCACGCGCCCAGGGCACAATAGAATAATCCATAGGTAAGGCCGTTTGCCAACCATAGAAAGATTGCCTTGAACCCATCTACAAGAACTTGAAACCAGGCGGCCTCCCTTACAAATACCGTATAATCGCCGTCCAACACGGTCAACAGATACAACGGCAAGCCTGCCAGCAACGCGACCCACGGCCTTGTCGCCCTGCCAATCCAAAAGGTAAGAACCACGCCCCATACCAGTGCCGGTAAAAACCACAACGCCGTATGGGAAGGCCCTGATAGAAAATAGAATTGAAAAAGACGGGCAATCAAATCCTTCATCCCGTCAAATTTCACCAGGCGCATCACATTCGGCAAATTCAATAAAAACAAAACCGTGTAGAGGGCGAGAAGCCTTTTCACGTAGTTCCAAAGCAATCCCCCCCTCCATCTTACGTTGCCATTTTGAACCCTCTCCGTTTCTGCGCGATAAAACAAAAAGTAGGACGAAATCACGAAAAACATCGGATTTGCCAAACGCGTAATGCAGTCATCCATCACAAATGCCAGCCAGCCCGAAAACGGACGGACATGAATCGCCACGACAAATATCGCCATCACGAACTTCGCCAGGTCAATGGCCGCGTTCCGCCCTTTACTTCCCGCACTTTTTCCCATCGTCTTCCATTCCCATCCACCCTTGCAGGCCATCAAATTCTCCCTTGGAGAACAAGTCGTGCGCCCGTCCCCAAAGCCACCAGACGGCTTACCTACTATAATGCCAAATACAATGCAACGCCCTCACGCCATCCTTCCAGCCAATCTTCTTTCCTTCCTCGTTACTTCTCGGATAGTAAGAAATCGGGACTTCTTGTATCGTGATGCCCTTCTTGGAAATCTTAGCCGTAATCTCCGGCTCGAAGCCAAACCGCTTCTCCTCGATGTCTATCGACTGGATGATTTCCCGCTTAAATGCCTTATAACACGTCTCCATGTCCGTCAGCTTCTGGTGCGTCCGCATGTTGGACAAAAAGGTGAGGCCCTTGTTCGCCAATCGATTTAAGAGATATCCTTTCGCGCTCTGGTTTAGGAAACGGGAGCCGTACACGACCTCCGCCCGTCCTTCAAAGATGGGATTCACCACCTGCGGGTATTCGTTCGGATCATACTCCATGTCCGCGTCCTGGATAATGACCACGTCGCCCGTTGCCGCCATAAATCCCGTCCGCAAGGCGCCGCCCTTCCCGGTATTTTCCGCGTGGTAAATGACCTTGTCCACGATGGGCTCGACCTTGTTCCTGACAATCTCCGTCGTCCCGTCCGTCGATTTGTCGTCCACCACGATAATCTCCATGTGCTCCACCGGAGCCGCCTTGACTTTTTTAAGTATCTCCAAAATACTTTCCCGTTCATTGTAGCAGGGAATCACCACGCTCAAAACCTTGTTCTCCATCGAACCTCTCCTTCTCTTCTACCAGCATCTCCTTACAACACCAATCATGTTCCCAACCATGCCCCTTTCTGCCCACGTCGGCACGAGTCGGAAAGCAACCCAAGTGTTCCTACTATACCACAATTTCTTTCTATTTTCAACAAATTTCACTCGCATTCAGCCGCCGTACCAACCGATCATGACCTTCCAATCACTTCACGCATTCTTCGATTACGCATGTGTGCGTTTTATCAACATCTTCTTTATGATAATTTACCCCTACCAGGAGAATATTCCCCTTATACGCCTCCAATGATTTCGTATACCGCCGTCCCTTGATTTGCGCGATTGCGCCTTCTGCCGACCCGTCATATTTAAGTTCGACGACCATGGCCGGTTTGTCCGAACACGGCCTGGGAATAAACATGAGATCCGCATACCCTTTCCCGGTCGGCATCTCGTCAATAATCGTATACTCGTTCATCGCATTGTAATATGCCAATCTGATTACGCATCGCAATGAATTCTCGTCATTATATTTTAAAACGGACGCATTCGCCAGATGAGATTCTTCAATTCCGGCCGCCACCGCTTCCTCGTCACGGTTCCATGTGCTTTGTAGCAATCTGTCCGATGCCCTTATCGCTTCTATTACCGGTGACCAGTCCGTTCCCTCCACCGCCCCGGCAAAGGCCCTGCGCACTTCCTCGTTCGGGATATAAGCCTCCTCTTTTTCCACGTCATACCCCAAATATCCCAGGTGGATTAGAATCGTAAGCACGTCGTCCCTGCTATAAATCTTCGTCATGTCATTTTCAAAGGTTCCGACATTCACCTTGAAACGCTCCCCGGCCAACAATCGGACAATCGCGTTCTTAAGCCCGTCTTTGTCAAGCGTAATATAATATTTTAAAGATTCATAAGCTACCGTGCCCGTCCAATAATTATTATACTCCCCGTCAAGCATGGCGTTCGTGACGGAATTTGGACAATAGATATGTGCCAGAGTCCTGAAAGCATAGCCGTCATACCACCGCTGCGCCTCGTAGAAATCCATGTGATACCGCCCACAGAGATTTTTTACTTCTTCCTGCGTAAAACCGACATACTTCGCCAGTCGTTTAGGACTTGTCATCGTATATTCTTTAAAATTATTAAGTGCAGATTCGCTGTTGTATCTCTTAATGGGAAGAATTCCCGTCAAATAAGCGAGATTCATGAAACGTTGGGATTTTTCACCCTTGAACAGTCCCCTGAGAAAGTCTATATATTCATTCTGAAGTCTTTTATTATATTTTTCCTCTCTGAAAATCGTGTCCCACTCATCTATAACAATAATGAAACTTTCCCCCGTTTTTTCGTTAATATCCGCCAGCGCCAATGGCAAGGAATACGCCTCTTTCTTTACAACCTGCGGGTAAGCATCCCGCAGTTCATTGATTATACATTTCTGGATATATGAAACAAACTCTTCATCTTTGGGCATTGTCACTTTCAATTCCGCAATGTCTAGATGAATCACGTTATACTGGTTCAAATGCCGTCCGAAATCCTTTTCCTTTGCGATTTTATACTCTTTAAACAACTCGGCCGAATCGCATCCCTTGCTATAATATGCCGCCACCATCCGAGCCGCGATGGATTTTCCAAAACGTCTCGGCCTGCTTACACACACGTAACGCTGCTCGGAATTGATGACCTGGTTCAAGTATTCCAACATTTCCGTCTTGTCCACGTAAATTTGCGAATAAAGTGCCGCAGACGCAAAGCTGTCATTTCCCGGATTTACGTACTGTCCCATCTACCCACCTCCTCGTCATATCTTATACTCACGGTCGATGAAATCTACCGTGAGTATTGCGCCGGTCGCAGCCGCTAAGCGGCATGTTTCCTTATGCGACCGTGCGCATCCTCATATACCGAGGGGCAAAAAGATTTGCCCCTCGGTATATAAGCACAACATTCCCCGAACGAATCACCATGGTAATCCGCCCGGGGAGGAATTCAAGAACACCCTATTTCACTCATCATCCGCAAAACCTTTGTTACTGTTCATAGCAACAAATCTTTTACAAGTGCAATACCCGATCCTTAATCTCCTGCGTCCGTCCCTGGTTCCAGAACTGCGTCCCGATATATCCGCAGGTACGTCTCGCCACCGACATCTTGTCCTGGTCACGATTTCCACAGTTCGGGCACTCCCACACAAGCTTCCCGGACTCACTCTCGACAATCGTAATTTCCCCGTCAAAGCCGCAGCATTCACAGAAGTCACTCTTTGTGTTCAGCTCCGCGTACATGATGTTGTCATAAATGAACTGCATCACGGTCAGCACGGCCGGAATGTTTTGCTGCATGTTCGGCACCTCCACGTAGCTGATGGCCCCGCCCGGAGACAGCTTCTGGAACTCTGACTCGAACTTCAGCTTGCTGAACGCGTCAATCTCCTCGGAAACGTGCACGTGGTAGCTGTTCGTAATATAGTTTTTGTCCGTCACGCCCTCGATGATGCCAAACCGCTTCTGCAGGCATTTCGCAAACTTGTACGTGGTGGACTCCATCGGCGTGCCATACACGGAATAGCTGATGTTCTCCGCCGCCTTCCACTCCGCACACTTGTCGTTCAGCCGCTGCATCACCTTAAGGGCGAACGGCTTCGCCTCCGGACTCGTGTGGGACTTTCCGCACATACGCATGCACATCTCGTACAATCCCGCGTAGCCGAGGGAAATCGTCGAATACCCACCGTATAACAACTTGTCAATCTTCTCGCCTTTCTTGAGGCGTGCCAGCGCGCCGTTCTGCCACAAAATCGGAGCCACGTCCGACACCGTGCCAAGCAACCGCTCATGGCGGCAGCGCAGCGCCCGGTGGCACAACTCCAGCCTCTCGTCCAAAATCTTCCAGAACTCGTCCATGTCCCCGCCCGCGGAACAAGCCACGTCCACCAGGTTGATGGTCACCACGCCCTGGTTGAACCTGCCGTAGAACTTGTGGCTTCCGTCCGGATTGAGCTGGTTGTCCTCCACCGTCAAGAACGACCGGCATCCCATGCAGGTATATACCTCGCCTTTTTTAAGCTCCCGCATCATCTTGGCCGAAATATAGTCCGGCACCATCCGCTTGGCCGTACATTTGGCCGCCAATTCCGTCAAATGCCAGTACTTGGAACCTTCCGTAATATTGTCCTCGTCCAGCACGTAAATCAACTTCGGGAAGGCCGGGGTAATCCACACGCCCTTCTCGTTCTTCACGCCCTGCATCCTCTGAACCAGGACTTCCTCGATAATCATCGCCAGGTCGTCCCGGGTACGTCCCTCCGGCACCTCGTCCAAATACATGAACACGGTCACGAACGGAGCCTGCCCGTTACAAGTCATCAAGGTAATCAACTGGTACTGTATCGTCTGGATACCGTCCTTGATCTCCCTTCTCAATCTCCGCTCGGTCACCTTGTCAATGATTTCTTCATTTAAGTCCTCCCCGCACTCCGTACGCTCCTCGACCACGGCCTTGCGAAGCTTCTGCCGGCTGATGTCCACGAACGGTGCCAAATGTGACAAGGAGAACGACTGTCCGCCATACTGGTTGCTGGCAACCTGGGCGACAATCTGGGTCGTCACGTTACATGCGGTAAAGAAGCTGTGCGGTTTCTCTATCATCGTCTCGCTGATGACCGTGCCGTTTTGCAACATGTCCTCAAGATTAATCAAATCGCAGTTGTGCTCCTTCTGCGCGAAATAATCCGTGTCATGAAAATGGATAATGCCTTCCTCGTGCGCCCTCACGATATCCTCCGGCAAAAGCACGCGCCGAGACAAGTCCTTGCTGACCTCTCCCGCCATGTAATCCCTCTGGGTGGAGTTGATAATCGGATTTTTATTGGAATTTTCCTGCTTCACTTCCTCGTTGATGTGCTCAATGAGTGCCAAAATCCCGTTATCCGTCGTATTGGACTTACGGGTCAATTCCCTCTTGTAACGATAACGCACGTACTTCTGAGCCACCTCGTACCCGCGCATCTCCATGATACGGGTCTCCACCAGGTCCTGGATGTCCTCCACGTTGACCGCGTGGGTGGAATCCTTTACCTGCTGGGCAATCGTCTCCGCAATCGCGTTAATCTGAAAAATATTCATCTGGTGAATCTGATCCACTTCATTATTCGCCTTTTCAATTGCGTTCGTAATTTTCGAAAGGTCAAAACTGACCTCTTTTCCGTTTCGTTTAATTACCTTCGTCTTTACATTAAGATCCATCATGCTCTCCCTTTCCACCTTTCGTACGTTAAACCGCTAGATACCCGCCACACCGTGCGCCATCGCCGATATGGCACCTGCCACTCCCCATATATCTGCATTTTGATTTCATTTTATGCCGCTACACTATATCTTGTTTGAGTGTTCCTATCTATCATACAACATATTGGGGATAAAGGGAAGAACAAATTTTTAAAATTTATTGCCCCGTTGTCAGACAATTCTATTTCTCATGACAATGGAATCAAAATCCTTAGGGAAAACCATTGATTCTCCGTATTAATGTCCACCTCGCCATGATATTGGTGCACAGTATACCTCAGGCTCTTGAGTCCATAGCCATGAAGCCTTGTATCCTGCTTGGTCGTCACCGGAAGTTCTTGTTCAAACTGAAGCTTCCCTTCATAATGATTCTCAATTTTAATCATTACAAAATTATGCCGGGAGGACAAATGCAGGTGAATCATCCGTTTCTGCGGATCCTCTATTTTCTTCTCACATTCGATGGCATTATCCAATGCGTTTCCAAAAATCGAGCAGATGTCCATCGCGTCCATAAAGTCAAGAAGCGCCCCGTCCGCCACGCACGTAAGCTCGATTTTCTCCTTCTGGCACACCAGTCCCTTGGCGGTAAGCAGAGTGTCAAGCACCTTGTTCCCGGTCTTATTCTGTACCTCGTACTGCTGGATTTCCTCTTTCAAACGTTCGAGATAGCCGCTCTTTTGTCCTTCCCCTCCCGCCTCCAGGGCAATGATATAATGCTTCAAGTCGTGGTATTTATAATTAATCAGCTCCAATGTCTGCCGTGACTGTTCATATTGTACATACTGGTTGTGCAAAATAGTGCGGATACTCTCCAACTCCCGGCGCACCTTCTGATCCCGCCATTGTACGTGATAGGCAAACAACGCGGCCAATCCGGCAATATCGGCAAACGTGCGGATATTGAAAATTTCCCGCGCGTACAACCCGCTAAACGGCGTATTTCCCGTGACGAATCCCAAATTGCTGACAAAAAACACGCTCCCCGTCAGAAGCACCACCGCCAGCAGGTCCTTCGTTTCCACCCCCAGCTTTTCTTCCTTTTCCAAAAAACGCCCGCACAAATGCCAATACAAGAAAAATATAACCACAAACGACAAAAATAATACCACGTATTCATATCCCGCAGCATGTTCAAAATATTTTGCCCGGCCAAACAAGTACACCTGCCACTCCAGGGAGGCCGCCGTCTCCGCCATGAGAAAGGCGTACGCCCCGTAATACAAGGCGTCCTTCCAGTTTACATCCCCGCACAAGTACAAAAAAAGCACCATCAGGGCAATGGCCGCAAACATACACAAAAGCCATCGTATATCTTCCAGCCCCCCGGTCACTTCCAAAAAGCAAACCTGGACGGCCAGGGCACATCCACATGACAATGCCAGCTTCCCCCCCGTAAACCGTTTCCTTATATGGAACAGAATCACGATACACGAAAGCCACTCTGCCAGTGCCGTATAGTATCTCGGAATGTCCGGCAATATTTCCCGTACTCCATTCATCATGCCACCTCTACTCCATCTCTCCCCAGTAACGTGTCAAATCCTGCATAAACTTTTTCATGCCCAGGCGGCTTAGCAGAAGGTTCTCTCCATTTATCTGCGCACATTTATCTTTCACGCCCTCCACATGTTCAAGATTAATCAAATACCCCTTATTTCCTCTGGAAAAATGTAACCGCTCCAACATTTCCTCTGCGGATTTCATCGTTCCCGGCGAGACAATCGCCCCGTTTTTCGTGTGGTAGATTAAATTGTGCCCCTCGCTCTCCACATAATAAATATCCGATACCGGCAGACGCTTAACCCCGCCCTTGACCTGTATCGTAACATGCTCGCCGCACCGTTTGCCAAGCCGCTCTATCGCCTTAAAAATTTTCTGGCTGAATGAAAAGTAGGATATCGGCTTGAGCACGTAGTCCATCGCGTCCACCTGGTACCCCCGTATGGCATACTGCGTCATGTTGGTGATAAAAATCAGAATCACCTCCGTATCCTGCCTGCGAATCTCCTCCGCCGCACTCATCCCGTCGACAAATTTCATCTGGATATCCATCAGAATAATGTCAAACTGGGCACGGTACTCTTTCAAGATACCGTCCCCGTCCTGATACACGCTAATCTGAAGCTTTTCCTTATTCTCTTTTTCATAACGGTGCAAAAATTCCACAATCTGATTTCTGTAAACCTGCTCGTCTTCCACCACGGCAATGCGTACCATATTCTTCTCTCCGTTCTCAAACGTACTC
>CATLEQ010000016.1 GCA_949915905.1 uncultured Lachnospiraceae bacterium
AATCATTGAAATCGAGTGCAAGGAGCGGTTGTTTGAGAATCCGACGGAAATATTGGAGGCCATCCGGAGCAATTACGGCCACGCGGGGAAAATATTTGTTGAATTGCTTGACGGATCAGGTTCGCGGAAGAAAGCGAAGGAACTATACGATAAATTTTATCGGGAATTCAAGGATGGAGTCACGGAAAAACAAGCCATGGCTGCGGCGTTAATCTTGACGGCGGACGCGTTGGCGACAGAGTGGATTTTTTGTGATGGAAGGGAATTGAGGCCAAAAGACATACAGCAGTACCTTAAGAGTATCGACAGCGTGGACACTGGAAAGCGTGGATTTGACTATTTGTACGGGTTTTGCGTGGAAAATTCCGGGCGATTCAAGGTTGACGCGGATGTTTGCTATGGAAAGATGAACGAAAACGAACTCACAATCATAGGGACTTCGTTCAATAGGATATGCAATGATGGTGGGTACAATCCTGACGCGGTACTGGGGTGGCTGGAAAAGGAAGGGATGCTGATTCAAGGAGCGGACGGGAAGAGAAAGAGGGTGGCAAGGGTAAACGGGAAAAGTGTAAGGTGCGTCTGCATCGACTTGAGGAAGGAAGAGGAAAAACCAGAATGGGTTACCGATCTCGACCAGGAGGAGTTACCTTTTAAGTGATTTTGAGCCATTGGTTACACCAAGTTACACTTGGCGTGTAACAAGAAAAACGTGTCAACCATGCGGGTTAGAGGGTGTTTTTTTCGTCATGTTACACGTTACATCGTTTTATACATACTTATATAGAAAAAATATTAATGTATAAGTGGTTTTCCTTATAGGGAGAAACTGGGTGTAACTTGTGTAACATGTGTAACCAGGCATAAAAAACACGGCATTTTCAAGGCTTATGGCATGGTCGAAAGGTTACACGTATAGGGGCAAAACGTGTAACAATGTGTAACTTTGGATGATGGAGAAAAGAATTATGCATGAAAAAATAATGGACATACAGAATTCGTTATGGAAAGCGTATAAGAATTTTTCAGAAACGAAGGACATGGGCAGGTGGAACAAGGACTTGGGCGCACTCGCGGACAAGTACAAAGGGGACAAGCTTATGTTTGGGTTCGTCAAATGGCTGGCGTTTGCGTGGTCGCCAATCGTCAACGAGATGATGGAGGACGGCTAATGAGGAACGTATTGAAATATCCAGGGAGCAAATGGAACGTTGCCAAGAAGCTTGTAAGCCTGATGCCGCCACACCACAGTTACGTGGAGCCGTTCTTCGGGAGCGGGGCGGTGTTGTTTAACAAGCCGCCATCCGATATTGAGACGGTCAACGACCTGGACGGGGACGTGACGAACCTTTTCAAGTGCATCCAGCAGGACGCGGAACGTCTGGCAAGGCTGGTGATGACCACGCCGTTTTCGCGGGAAGAATACGAAAAGCAGTTCGCCCCGGACGTGGGCTACGCGACAAGGTACCAGCGGGCGGCGGGATTCCTGGTCAGGTGCTGGCAGGGGCACGGATTTCGGACGAACGGATACAAGGTTGGTTGGAAAAACGACGTGGTTGGCCGCGAGAGGTCGTACGCGCTTTGGAACTGGTACCGTCTTCCAGAGTGGATTGTCGATATTGCGGAACGGCTTAGGACGGTGCAGATTGAGAACAGACCGGCGTTGGAGGTGATGGGGCGGTTTGATTACGGGGACGTGTTTATGTACTTGGATCCGCCGTATTTGTTAAATACAAGGAGCGGAGAGCAGTACAAACATGAAATGACGGATGCAGACCACGAGGGAATGCTTAAAAAGGCATTGGAGAGCAAGGCGAAAATCATGATATCCGGCTACGCGTCGGAAATGTACGACGATTACCTGCGGGGATGGAGCCGGTTGGAGCTGAAGAGCTGCGCGGAGAACGGCAGGCCGAGGACGGAAGTGGTTTGGATGAACTACGAGAACGACGGACAGATGGACATATTTGACTTTATAAAATGACAAAATGGAAAGGAGCCAGCCTCCGGCCGGGGCAAGGGTATACCGGGCTTCTTGTGGAAATGAAGGGACAATTAAGCTTGTTTGAGCCGGATTTCATAAAGGATATGGATTGCACGAAGGACACACCGGTCATCCATGGAAAGCCGGACGAACCGATTTACGGGACGGGGAAAAGAATCGAGCCAAGGATACGCGGACGGGACGATTCTGAATACATGAAAAGAATATTCCTTCCGAAGCTTTTGCCGCTGGAAGAGTATGACTTGATAGCGATATTGCTGTCAGGGGGAAAGGACAGTGTCGCTTGCTATTACAAGCTTTTGGAGTTGGGAGTTCCAAAAGAAAAGATGGAGTTCTGGCATCACGACATTGACGGGGGACATCCTTCCAGACGCATGGACTGGCGATGCACGCAGAATTATGTCAGGAGCCTTGCGGAGGTGGAAGGGGTCGCGTTGCGGGTATCCTATCGGGTGAACGGGTTCTTCGGGGAACTGTATCGGATTGGAGCCAGCGAACCGATTGAATGGCTGGAGCCGGACACCGGGGAAGTCAAGCAATGTAGGTTGTCGCAGAACTACGTTCGATGCCAGGAGCTGAAGAAAATGGCCACGGAGCAGATGGAAGAGGAATTGAAGAAGTATGGCTATCGCATGAAGTTTCCTGCAAAGACGGGGGACTTAAGTCGCCGGTGGTGTTCGGCGTATTTGAAAATCATGGTCGCGGATTCCGTGATGTCAAACCTGGACAGCCTGGGAGAGCTGGAGCGACTTGGAGGAAAGCGTCATAAGTTCCCGGCAAAGGGCGGCACGCATCAAGGGCGTTGGTGTAGCGGAAACCTTAAGGCGGCGGTTCAGGATAGCGTGACATCGAATCTGGCAAAGACGAAGGAGAATGTCAAAGTCTTGGTTGTATCCGGCGAACGCCGCGGGGAGTCGAAAGGACGGTCAAAGTACAACGAAATGGAAATCCATCGAACGAATGCGGAAAAGAAAGCGCATAGAACCGTCCACCAGTGGAGGCCGGTGATCGATTATTCCGAAAAGGACGTGTGGGAAGTCTTGAAAAGGCACAACGTCAATCCTCATCCGTGTTATCGGGCAGGATGGAACCGGTGTAGTTGCGCAATGTGCATCTTTTCCACGCCGACACTATTCGCAGGAATCAAAGAATTGTATCCGGAAGAATTTGAGCTTCTTAAGCAGGACGAAAGGATTCTCGGCTTCACGTTGGATAACAAGTGTGACCTTGAAACATTCATTGCCGGGGCGAAGTCCTGCGTGTACCATGGAGACGAGGCGGCGATACATAGCTTGGTAACTGGTGAATTTACACCAGACGACGTATACGTGAAAGGAGAATGGAAATATCCGGCGGGCGCGTTCCATGGGGCGGAAGGAGGGCCATGTTGAAAATGGAGGAAAATACAGTCAAGAAGAACCCCCGTGAACTGGCCGTGGAAATGAGCATTTCTGGGAAGAGCATGAAGGAAGTCAGCGTCGCATTGGGGATTCCGTACAGAACCGTTTACGGATGGCTTAGAGGGCGGAAGTCCGATTCATCAGGACACAATGCAGATAGGCATTTGTGCAAGACCTGCATGTATCGTGCGGGAAGCTACGAGCGGAGTCGCACGGGAATAAACTGTAATTACGATTTTGTGAAACTGCATAGCCGCGGATGCAAGGTGGATGAGTGCACCGTGTATGAAAAGGGAGTAAAGAAAAGTGTGAAGAAGCGTATTCGGTTGACGGGAAGGGGGACGGTATGAAAGAAGACTTGATTATAGACTGTTTCGCTGGTGGCGGGGGTGCGAGTGTCGGCATTGAAATGGCATTAGGCCGGCAGGTAGACATAGCGATTAATCATGATCCGGACGCGATTCTGATGCACAAGACGAATCATCCGGACACGTTGCACCTTACGGAGGACATCTTCAAGGCCGACCTAAAAAAGTACGTGAAAGGCCGCCATGTGGCTCTCATGTGGGCATCACCCGATTGTACGAGCCATTCCAAGGCAAAAGGTGGCCAACCAAGAAAGAAAGGCTTGAGAATCCTTCCATGGGCGGTATATAAACATGCCAAGATTATTTTGCCGGATGTCATCATCATGGAAAATGTGGAGGAGATACAACAGTGGGGACCGTTGGACGATAATGGATATCCGATACCAGAGCGAAAGGGTGAGGATTATAAAAAATTTATAGTGGCCATGAAGTCGCTCGGATACGTGTTTGACAGTCGGGAGCTGGTGGCTGCGGACTACGGCGCGCCAACAACGAGAAAGCGTTGGTATGCGATATTCCGGCGGGACGGCAAAGAAATCGTCTGGCCGGAGCAGACGCACAGCAAGGGTGGCGTAAACGGCTTAAAGCCTTGGGAGCCGATTTACAAGTACTTGGACTTGTGGGATTTGGGAAAATCCATATTCGGGCGAAAGAAACCGTTGGCAGATAACACGATGAAGCGGATTGCAAGAGGGTTGGAGAAGTTCGTGTTCAATAGCCCGGATCCGTTTATCATGAAATGCTATGGCGGGAACTATCAGGGCGCGGGAACGAGCGTGGAAGAACCGTTGCACACGATAACGACGGTCGACCACAACGCACTGGTGACACCGTACATCATTCCAATTGGGTATGGGGAAAAGAATGGGCAGAAACCAAGGGTAAACGGCGTGAACGAGCCAGTTGGAACGATTGTTGCATCAGGAACAAAGCATTATTTATGCAATCCGATTATCGCGCCGTACATGTTCCGCAACAACACGGGCGCACCTGGGAGCGACATCAACGAGCCGATGCTGACGATTACGACCGGCGGCCACCACGGGGTAATAAGTCCGCTGCTCATCCAGTACCATTCCGAGACCACGGCGGGCGGAGCCAGGGGGCAGAAGGTTGACGAGCCAATCCAGACAATCGACACCAGCAATCGATACGGGCTTGTCATGTCGTACATGACCAAGTTTTACAAGAGCGGAGAGGGGCAGAGCCTAGAAGAACCAATACACACGATCACCACGTCCCCGGGGCACTTCGGAACGGTGAGCGTGTTGACGGTGGATTGGGCGGAACTGCGGGCGGTCGGGATTGACGAGGAGACGGCGCAAAAGTGCACATGGGTCAGTCAATTTATTTTGGAATATTACGGGAGCGGTACCGGGCAAGGCCTGACGGAGCCGTTGCATACGGTAGTGACCAAGGATAGATTTGCCCTGCTCACAATATTGGGAGATGAGTATGTGATATTGGACATTTTCCTGCGGATGCTGAAGCCGGAAGAGCTTAAGCTGGGGCAGGGATTCCCGAAGGATTACGTCATTGACCGGGACTACCTGGGGCATCCGTACCCGGCCAGCAAGCAGGTGGCCAGAATCGGGAACAGCGTGGTGCCAATCATGGCCAAGAAGCTCGTGGAGGCAAACTGCGGGTACCTGAAGGTTGGGGAACGGCAGCCGATTATTCAGGTCAAAGACTTCAAGGCGGAAGAGAGCGGGCAAATGAGGTTCGCGTGAGGAAATGAATTGGAGGATTAGCTGATGAAAACTTTTGAGGAAAGAATTGCAGAAAAGGTAAATGAAAAACTGAACGACGGAACAGTCGAGAGGCTGGTTGAACAGTACATAGAGAAAGGCGTTTCAGAAGCACTGGATGGAGTCTTCTCGTGGAATGGCGAGGGAAAGAAGCTGATTGAGAAAAAGCTGAACGAAACCATCGTTCCGGTCATTGAGTATCACGATTTCAACCAGTATCTCACGAAACTTGACGCAACCTTGACAGAAATTATCAATAAGACAATTCTTGTGGATAACAAAAAGATTCTGGAAAATTTTAAGGAACTGATGAAAGAGCCAGAATCAAAAGAAATTAAGCTTTCAGATATGTTTAAACGGTATTGCAAGCATGTAGCGGAGAATGTTGATACGAACGATTTGGAAGCTTGCTGTGAGGGCGGTGAAACATATTATGAGTGTGTGACCGCGAGCATGGAAGTGGAACATGAGGACAAAGGCTGGTTCAAGTCAGATTTTGATGATTGTATTGTCAAATTTATCTGTGAAGAAGATGAGGATTTGAATTGTCAAGTAAAACTTTACAAGGGAGTAGATAAAAAGAATTGGATGCTTAAAGAGTATGGAGATTCCATTGACATTAATTCCTTACGCGGATTGAGCAATTTTGAAGTATTTCTCATGACTTTGAAACGGGGGTTCGTGCATATCATCATGGATGAGGAATCAGATTATGATGACAGTATCGAGCCAGAAGAAAAGCCGGAATGGACGCTTAGTTAGGAGGATGATGCTATGTTAAGTGAAATTTCAAAGCTCTCGCGCAAATGCAACGAGTGCGGAAAAGAATTGGTGGTCAACGGGCATTGGTACAACCAGTTCGTCATAGAACATCATCTTGACTGTAAAGAGTTCTTGCATCGTTTGATTCATCATCGGGATAAAATCACTAGGAAACAAGCGAAGTGGTTTTTAAGGGATGTATTGATATGGGTTCCGCTGATGCTGTTGCAGATAGTGGACTGGCCGTTTGAAATACTGTGGCGAATTCTTTGCTAGGAGGTGCGATAGGTGAGAAGGATACACGCATGGCTTCTGGCTCCCAACAGAAAAGAGGAGTGCCATAAATATTTTTATTGTCGAACAAAGGTCGGATTTTGCCTGAGACTGTTTTGGTGCAAGATATTTTACGATTACATAGAAACTAATGAATTAACAAGATTGAAACGGAGGTGGAGGAAGATGGAGATTCAGGAAGCAATTGAACACGCCAAAGAGGTAGCAGATGAAAAATACAAAGAGGGATTTCTTTGTTACGCAAACAGCGGAAATTCTGAAAACGACAAGAAAAACGATGAATGTGTTAAATGCGCAAAAGAACATGAACAGCTTGCAGAATGGTTAGAAGAATTACAGCAGTACCGAGCAATCGGCACAGTCGAGGAAATTGAACCTTATGTGCGTTTGGGGGAAAAATTGAACTTATGTGATTTAATCAAGGAAAATGCAAGATTGACAAGAAAGATACAATTTTTAGAGATATATGAAAAGGAATTAAAGGAATATGAGGCAATCGGCACGGTCGAGGAATGTCAGGAGGCAAGGGAAAGGCAGAAACCAAAGATAGCCGATATCTGGGGCGACGGGTATGCCGATGGAAACCTGGTTTACGACACGTACGAGTGCCCAAATTGTGGGACAACATACGAGCTTGGTTATCAAGATTACAAGTGCTGTCCTGAATGCGGGCAGGCCATTGATTGGTCGCAATGGTCGAATAAAATGGAGGTGTGACGGAAAATGAGATTGATTGATGCGGATAGACTGAACAATGTCATTGAACGGAGTTTTTGTTATCCGAGCGCGATGAAGCAGATTGTTGACATACAACCTACTGCCTATGACGTGAACAAGGTTGTGGAACAGTTAGAAAAGAGAAGAGATAACGTGGTGAAAAACATCGAATTGAATTCGCAATCCGATGACTTGCGTGACGAAGTGTTACGTACGAAAAATTATTATGACAGCATTATTAAAACTGTAAAATCAGGGGTAAGAGAATAGATGGAAGGAAGTAGAGGATGATGAAAAGAAAAAGCTTTTATACGGTGGTGCGAAAAGGTGGATTTGCGGGAGTCGAAGAGCAGGAAGGGTATGAGTTGGAACTTAACGGAAATGTCTTTAATGCATATAGGGACAGGACAAACAGCAAAGTGTATATAGTGGATCCGGAAAATGGTGCTGCGGTGATGAGCTGCATATGTCTGGATTGGTATGGGAGTGAGCAAGAGGTGCTTGAAGCGACGGGGGCGGAGTTTGCCGAGAGTGAGGAATTTAAAAAGTGGCAAAAGATACGGGAACGAGAAAGCTATAGGGTAGCGTCACAGTTGTTTGAGACATGTAAGGCGGCGGGGGAGTTATGGGAAAAACATAGGAGACTCGTGGTGAAAGAAGGTGACTTATACGATGAAGGATTATGAATTGATGGCACATCTCGCAAGGCAACCGCCGGATGAAAAGGCGAGAGGGCAGCAGGCGATAGAGAACGGATGGCAGCAGGCAGTTCGAACGGAGGGGCAGCAGGAAGAACAAATCATGCGCGAATCGGTCGAGGAATACATTGCAAGGAAGTACGGCATGGAAGAGTTGTTATGGCGACCGGAAAAGAAAGAGAAGGGGAGATAATGGTGGACAAGGCAATTCTGGTAGAATATGCGGACATGAAGGAAGAGGTTAAGGATTTGCGCCGGCGCATTGAAACGAATCGCCGGGAGATAGAGAAGCTACAAAAGACGGAGGTGTCGGATTCAGTTACCTGCGGAAAGAAAGGGAAGAAGCCGCTTAAAACGGTGCGGGTCAAGGGAAGGCCAGTTGCCGCGGTAGCCAGGAAGGAGCGGGCATTGAAAAGAAAGCTGCTTCTATTGGAAACGCTGGAGGCGGAACTTCTGGAGAAGCAAAACGAGGTGGAGGAATACATACAAGGGATTGAAAAGAGCGAGCTCCGAGCCATGTTCCGGCTCTATTACATTGATAACTTGACGTGGTACCAGGTGGCCATGAAGATGAACGAGATATTTCCGAAACGGAAGGTGAAATACGCGGAGGATAGCTGCCGGATGCGACACAATCGATTTTTTGAAGAAAAATAGAAAATGTTCGGTAATGTTCGCTGAGAATATGGTAATATGCTATAAAGCCGAAAGGTATAGAACACCAGACGGCTTTAACCCACACAATCCCAAACACGCAGAAAACGCTCCGAAAATGAAACGGGGCGTTTTCTATTGCAAGGAATCAAGTGTGTGGTAGTATTGATATGGCTTACTGTCCGTCCCCCTGAAAGGTTCTAATCCTCCTCCCTTTCAGGGGGATTTTGATTGGATTTTAGGGGAGAACGGAAGGAAGGTGAAGTCATGGGCAGGCGAAAAAAGTTCACAAAGGCGCAGTTGGAAGAGGCGTGGGAAGCGTATAAGCATGATTGTGACAACCAGACGGTGCTTACCCATGAGTTTAGTGCCAAGAATTCGGAGTTCGTAAGCAAGGAACTGACGCGCAGCATCACGTACACGATAGAAGGGTTCTGTGTGTTCGCTCATATTTCAAGGACGGCGTTTTACGAAAATTATGCGAACGATGAAAAATATGTTGACATCGTCACGCGCATGCGTGAGGAATGCGAGGTCGATGCGCGGAAGAAATTTGAATTGCAGATTATCCCGTCACAGCTTGCGGGACTGTGGATGTCTAAGTACGGGTATACGGCGAAGTTGGATTCTAATATTGGCCTTGAACCCGTCGTTATTGTGAATGACCTGAAAGAATAGGCGGTGATTGCATGAACGTATCATTGCAGGAAACCGTTGGCAGGCATTACGCCGATTTTTGGAGCACCAAGAAAAGGTATCGGGTATGCAAGGGGAGCCGGGGGTCAAAGAAAAGCAAGACGACCGCTCTGAACATGATTCACCGCTTGTTTGAATACCCGAAAAGCAATGGGCTATGCGTTCGGCGGTACGCGATAACCTTGCGTGACTCTGTGTATAGTGATTTGAAATGGGCCATTCACAGATTAGGACTTGATGGTTACTTCGATTGTACTGTTTCACCTATGCAAATAATACGCCGTAGCACGGGGCAAAAAATTTTGTTTCGCGGGCTGGATGACGGCTTGAAGATTACTTCCATTTCGGTTGACAAGGGCGTTTTGTGCTTTGTCTGGATAGAGGAGGCCTATGAAACAAACGAGGATGATTTCAACAAGCTGGACATGTCAATTCGCGGCGAGGTGCCGGAGGGCTATTTCAAGCAAATTACGCTGACGTTCAACCCATGGAGTTCCACGAGCTGGATAAAGGCTCGTTTTTTCGATGCACCAGATGAAGATACCTTCGTGAAAACTACGACGTGGCAGTGCAATGAATGGCTTGATGAAGCTGACCGCGGCATATTTTTGAAGATGCAGAAGCAGAACCCGCGCCGATATCGAATAGAGGGAGAAGGGGAATGGGGCATTGCGGAGGGGCTGATTTACACCAATGTAACATGTGAGGAATTCGATGTTGATGAGATCCGCGGAATTAACGGCATCAAGTCGGCATTTGGATTGGATTTCGGCTTTACCGACCCGAACGCCTTTATATGCATGTTGGTGGATAACGCGGCGATGCGGATATATGTTTTTGACGAATGGTATCGGAATGGCGTTACGAACCGAATTATAGCCGAACAAATCAAGAGGATGGGTTATGGGAGCCAGAGAATTATTTGTGATTGTGCTGATGCCAAAAGCATCGTTGAGCTTCAGGACGAGGGCATTCGCGCGGAGCCGTCCCGCAAGGGAAGGGACAGCGTAAACCATGGCATTCAGCTGATACAGAATTACCAGATTGTAGTGCATCCGCGTTGTGTGGAGTTCAAAAAAGAAGTCGAAAATTATTGCTGGGAGAAGGATAGGGACGGCAGGCTGACCGACAAGCCGGATCATGAATTTTCCCACGGCATGGATGCCATGCGGTATGGCGTGGCGAGGCTCCTATTGCCGGATGCATTTAGTTTTGAATAGGATTTTGTGCAATGAAAGGGGTGCTTTAAACCAGATGTTCAGCGATTTGATTAGCAAATTAATTATGAAAATCAGTAAGTTCATATGGCGTGGCATGCATCCGAGCATGACCGACCAGGAATTCCTGGAAAAGGAAATCGCCAAGTGGAAGAATTCGCCCGAGCGGCTCATGCAGGTCAAGGGGTTCATGTATTACGACAACGAGCACGACATTTTGAAGCGCAAGAGAACCGCGATAGGGAGGGACGGCAAGCTGGAGGTGGTGGACAATCTGCCGAACAACCGGGTCATCGACAACCAGTACGCGAAGATGGTCAACCAAAAGGCGAACTACTTGTTCGGTCAGCCCTTTTCGATGGAGTGCGACAACGAGCGGTATGTGGAGCTTTTGAAGGGAGTGTTCAACAAGCGGTTCATGCGGACGATGAAGAACAGCGGCAAGGCCGTGTACAATGGCGGCATTGCCTGGCTGTATCCTTGCTACACGGAAGACGGCGAGTTTGTTTTCCGCTTGTTCCCGGCTTACGAGGTTTTGCCGTTCTGGCGGGACAGCGAGCACACCATGCTCGACTTTGCGGTCAGGTTGTACTTGGTGATGGGGTACGAGGGGACAACGCCGAAGATAATCGAAAAGGTCGAGGTGTACGACCTGAAGGGCGTTCACAAGTTCGTGCTTGACCGCGGAAGGCTCGTGCCGGATGCGGAAACGGAAGAGGAGGCGAATTGCTACCACGTCACGATGGCGGGGGCTGACGGAACGGTCCAGGGCTTCAACTGGTCAAGGGTACCGTTGATACCTTTGAAGTGCAACGAGAACGAGACTCCCTTGTTGAAGCGGGTGAAGTCGTTGCAGGACGGCATCAACGTCATGCTGTCGGACTTCGAGAACAACATGCAGGAGGACGCGAGGAACACGATTCTCGTCTTGAAGAATTACGATGGTGAGAACTTGGGCGAGTTTCGGAAGAACCTGGCCGAATACGGGGCGGTCAAGGTTCGGTATGACGGCGATACCAAGGGCGGCGTGGAGACTCTTGAAATCAAGGTGAACGCGGAGAACTACAAGGTTATTGTGGAAATTTTCAAGAAGGCCTTGATTGAGAACGCCATGGGGTATGACGCGAAGGACGACCGACTTTCTGGCAACCCGAACCAGATGAACATCCAGTCCATGTATTCCGACATCGACATCGATGCCAACGAGACCGAGACGGAGTACCAGGCGGCGTTTGAGGAAATCCTTTGGTTCGTCAATGCGCATCTGGCCAATATGGGTCAGGGCAATTTCGAGGGGGAAGAGGTCAAGGTCATTTTCAACCGCGACATCCTGATGAACGAGGCGGAAATCATTGACAACTGCCAGAAGTCCGCCGGCATCATATCCGACGAGACCATTATCGGACAACATCCGTGGGTGGACGACCCCAAGGCCGAAATGGAGCGGTTGGAGAAGCAGAAGGAAAAGGAGCGGGAAGAAATGGAACGGCAGTACAACCCGTTCGGCCAGCAAGACGGAAACCCGGCGAACCAGGGGCAAGGAGACCAGGGCGGTGAGGTAGATGAGAAGTAGCGAGTACTGGAAGGGGCGGTTCGAGCAGCTCGAACGGTCGCAACACCAGAAGGGCATGGAATGTTATGCCGAGATAGAGAAGCAGTACCGGCAGGCGCAAAGGCAGATAGAGAACCAGATTGCGGTGTGGTACCAGAGGTTTGCGGACAACAACGGCGTGTCCTTGCAGGAGGCACGGCGGATGCTAAACAAGCGGGAGCTGGAAGAACTCAAATGGGACGTGCAGGAATACATCAGGTACGGAAAGGAAAACGCGCTGAACCAGCAATGGATGAAGCAGCTGGAAAACGCGTCCGCCCGGTACCACATCAGCAGGCTGGAGGCGTTAAAGCTTCAGACGCAGCAGAGCCTGGAAGTACTGTTCGGCAACCAGCTTGACGGCATTGATTCGGCGATGCGGGACATTTACAAGTCAGGGTATTATAAGACGGCCTACGAGATACAGAAGGGCGTTGGCGTTGGCTGGGACTTCGCCACGTTGGACGAGAAGGGCATTTCCAAGGTCATCAACAAGCCCTGGGCGGCGGACGGGAAGAACTTCTCGGAACGGGTGTGGGGCAACCGCCAGAAGCTGGTCAACGAGCTGAATACGGAGTTGACCAGGAACGTCATGCTGGGGCAGGATCCGCAAAAGGCGATTGATGCCATCGCCAGGAAGATGAACACCTCGAAGAACGTTGCCGGGCGGCTGGTCATGACGGAAGAGGCGTTTTTTAGTTCGGCGGCACAAAAGGATTGCTTTAATGAGTTGGATGTTGAACAATTTGAAATCGTGGCGACGTTGGATTCGCACACGTCCGAAATCTGCCGGGAAATGGATGGAAAAGTGTTCCCAATGTCACAATGGGAGGTCGGGGTCACGGCTCCCCCGTTCCATGTCTGGTGCAGGACGACCACGGTCCCTGGGTTCGGCGACGAGTTCGACAGCATTGGCGAGCGTGCCGCGAGGGGTGAGGACGGCAAGACGTATTACGTACCGGCCAACATGACCTACAAGGAGTGGCAGAAATCCTTCGTGAAAGGTGACAAAACGGGATTGCAAGAAGTCGATTCAGATGATAAAATGAAAGAAAAGCAAGATGACTTAATGAAGGGACTTTCTGATTTTGCTGATGTCAAGACAAATGATGATATTCAGGAGTTTGCGGAAAGATTCATTGACAATCTCGGGATAGATAGAAGCAATATACCAGTGCGGGTAATGGGGATGCCGGGGTGTAATGGCCAATGCGACTTTGATGTTGCATCTGATATCTTGACTACTTGCCGGTACCGTGAGTACCGGGTACTGAAAGACGATCCGCGGCCAATGGAATATCGAATCAAGACGGTATTCCATGAAGGTTATCACTTGTCGTGTAATGGACGCGCATGGGATGCCCTTGATAAAAAATACGAAGTAAGACCATACTGGTCCAGAATGGAAGAGACGTTCGCGGAGTCATCAGCGCATTATTTGATGGAGCGGTATGGGATTACAAAGAAACTTGCCCCGTCCTACCCGGACATACTCGTAAGGAACTTACCGAGATTAAAGCAATTGGATGAATTTAAAATGTGTGAGACGATACAAGATTTCGGGAGGATTGCATTTGAAGAAAGGCAGAATGGCGGGGATGGCGTATGGAAACAATTGTATAACCGCATGAAAAAAGTTCGTATCAACAAGGACTACTATGTACAGTATTTTGATTACATCAGAGAACATGAAGATGATTTGTTCGACATGGCTTGTGAGAACATAGTGGGCATAGAAGACTTTAAGGACAAAACAATTGAAGAGTTGCATAAGGAAATGAATTTTGTTGAAAATACGGGATTGCAACCTGGTTCGGAAAGTGTATACTATTGGTTTATGTCATGTGCCTTGCAATTGAAAGGAGTAAAATAATGTTGAGGATATTAGTGTCAAAATATATCCATGACGAAACTAAGTTGGATGCTGTGGTGAAAGTCCTTTTCGATTTTTATCAGACAGATGTTGGTTTCCCTGGAAGAAGCGAGCAGGTTAGAAATAGGTTGACGGAGTTGGACGAGTTGGAAGTATTAAAAGAATTTGAAAAAGGAACCTTTAGAATGTAGGTTCGTTGCCATTAAAATTGGTTTTTTGTGCGACAAGAAGCAATGAAGGAGGTATGAGAAAGAAAAAATGACGACATTAATTAACACGCTTGCCAGTGAAAAAGGCGAGTTGTTCACGATAGGCCACGGGCGGCGGACTCCACTGGCGTATTGCAGGCCGGAAATCAGAATTTACGAGAAGGCCACGAAGGTTCCGGTTCTGGGACGGACGGGACATGTGGAGAAAACGATGCGGTTTTCCATCGCGTTGTGCGGGGACATGGAATTTACGCGTGAAGTAACGGAAGGAACCCTTCAAGCGGTGGAGCGGTACGAACTCACGGCCGACCTCTTGCGGAATGACGGGATTGTGGAACGTTTTTATTTCCACAACATTTCCCTCGTGGAAATCAATCCAGAAAGGGAATGGGAATTTGAATTGGACGTTACCAATGAACAGATGGACAAATTATTGGCTATGTCGGGTGCATAGGAGGTATTCATTATGGCTAGAATCGGAGAAACAATAAAAGTCATCCCCGCAAACGACGGCGAACTGTACATGACATCCGGCGGACGCAGATACTGCATCGCCAAATTTAATGGGCGGGTGGAAATCGAGGAAAAACAGACGCGGGTTGCAATACTGGGAACGTTGCAGAAAGGCACGAAAAGGATTTTCGCATCTTTTGTCGTCTGTGGGGACGTGGATTTTCAAAGAGGTTTCGGATTTGATTGCATAGACAGTGGAAAGGTTTTCGAAGCACAAGCGATTGTCGGCGGTGAAAGGCTGGCATTTGCCGGGTTAAGGTTTGAGGATTCCGACCCGCTGAAAAACGAGCTGGTTTTCGAAATACCAGACTTGGAACTGATACAGAAAATGTTGGAAGACTGACGGATGGGCATATAAAAATGAGCACTTTTGAACCAGAACTTCAAGGGTGCTTTTTTCGTGCTTTGAAAGGGGGTGGTGGTGATGGCGGTCAAGGTAATCAGGTACGGAGAAAAACGCCGGGTGATATGCAATATTTGCGGCAGTTTGCTGGAGTATGAAAAAGGGGATGCGGAAGTGGTTCAGACGGGCATGAATGACTTTTCGCATGAAATCGTATGCCCGAATTGCCAAGAAAAAATTCTAGTCAGAGTATAAGAGAGGAGGTGGATGCGGTGGTCATTACTGGAATGCGGCATTTTGAAAATGTATGCCAGAAGAAACTGGTTGAATGGTATCATGAGAAGAGGCCGAACACGCCAATTGATTTGGGCGACGTCTTCACCGTATGGTCATGCAAGACATTACAGAATTACAAGTGTCTGGTATCAACCACGATTAGCGGCGACGGCATTTATGCGGAGTACACGTTTAATGGTGACAAACAAGAACTGTACGAAGACGTGTATGGCAAGATTACAAATGCTTGTCATACGGAAGAGTAGGCATATCCCTGGCCACGGGATTGTAGTGGCGGCGTAAAACATCCGCGAGGGTGTTTTTTGTTTGCGGGTTGTCAAGCGTATAACCGAACGAACCAAACAATCATGTGTGAGTGAACACGTAGAAAAACGTAATTGAAAGGATGGTAGAGGGAAATGACAAGGAAAGAGTTGGAGGATTTGAAGCTTACCAAGGAGCAAGTGGACAGCGTCATGAAAATCAATGGCGAGGACATCGAGAACGCGAAGGCCGGGACTGCATCCGAGGTTAAGAACTTGAAGACGGAGGTTGAGAGTTTGAAGACGCAGGTGTCCGACCGCGACAAGCAGCTTGAAACGCTGAAAGCGTCGGCGGGGGACAACGAGGCCTTGACGAAGCAGATCGCGGACTTGCAGGCCGAGAACGCCAGTGCCAAGGAAGCACACGAATCCGAAATGAACCAGTTGAAAGTGGACTTTGCCGTTGAGAAGGCACTGACCGGGGCGAAGGCGAAGAACGTCAAGGCGGCCAGGGCGTTGCTTGACTTGACGGACGCGAAGCTGGACAAGGACGGCAACGTCAAGGGGCTGAAAGAACAGATTGACAAGTTGGTTGCGGGTGATGACACAAAGTTCTTGTTCGAGGCCGCGAAGAAACAGTCGTTCAAGGGGTTCCAGCCGGGAGCGTCGACAACGCAGAAGCCGGGGGCGGAGGTCGACATGTCGAAAATGACCTACGAGGAATTGGAGGCATACATGGAAAACAACCCGGACGCAGAATGATGATTTTCAAGAAAGGATGATGAAAAATGGCTAAATTTGACGCAAAGAGTTTTAACGAAAAGGCATTCGGGAAGTACATGTCCGCCATCCCGAATGTGAAGCTGAACAAATTGAGAGAATCACGGGCGATTGTTTCCGATAAGCGTTTACGGGAAACTTTCGTCACCAGTTCGCAGACCGGAACCGTTTACGCCGTCCTTCCGTATTTCGGATTGATTGGCGGGAACGCGCTGAATTATGACGGGGAAACGAACCTGACCGCTGAAAGGACGGACACCTTTGAGCAGGGCGTTTTTGTTTATGGGCGCATGAAGGGCTGGACGGAGGCAGACTTCTCCTATGACGTGACCGGGGGAGTTGATTTCATGGCAAACGTGAGAAACCAGATCAACCGCTACTGGAACGACGTGGATCAGGCGACCCTGCTGGCGATTCTCGACGGCGTGTTCGCCATGGCGAATACCGGCAGTGGGACAATCAAGACGGCGAATGCCGAATTTGTGGATAAGCACACTTATGACATTTCAGGCGAAGCCACGAAAGAGGGGCAGTGCATGGGCGCAACTTCCCTGAACGTGGCCATTCAGAAGGCGTGCGGCGACAACAAGCAGAAGTTCAGCCTTGTAATCTGCCATTCCACCGTCGCCACGAACCTTGAGAATCTGAAGCTTCTGGCATATCTGAAATATACGGACGCGGAAGGAATCGAGCGCGACCTTGAAATGGGGACGTGGAACGGGCGACTGGTTATCGTTGACGATTCCATGCCGACCGAAGTCGTTCCGGCGGTCGCGGCATCGGAAGGTGTCCAGGCACAAGACGCTTACACGAAGTATACGACCTACGTCCTTGGCGAGGGGGCGATTGGCTTTGAACCCGTCGGGGCGAAAGTTCCGTATGAGATGGTGCGTGATGGAAAGACAAGGGGCGGGGAAGACACCCTGATTTCCCGTAAGCGCAACGCCGTAAGCGTGGCGGGAATTTCCTACCTGAAAGCCGTACAGAGTACCAACAGCCCGACGGATGCCGAACTGAAAAACGGTAAGAACTGGGCACTTGTAAGCAACGGAGATAATAAGACGATCAGCCACAAGGCGATTCCGATTGCCCGCATCATTTCCCGCGGATAATGAAAGGACGGTGTTAATATGAAAAAGGCCATGCTGAGCCAGCCCATGGGCGGTAAAACGGATGGAGAAATTGTTGCTACTAGAGAAAAGGCGGTCAAGGTCTTACAAGAAAAGGGATATGAGATTGTAAACACTCTTTTTACTGATGAGTGGTATAGCAGTGAAAAGATGGAGGAAAGGGGAGTCGTTCAGATTCCTCTTTGCTTCCTCGCCAAGTCTTTAGAAAACATGAGCCTTTGCCATGTGGCGTATTTTTGCAAGGGATGGGAAAACGCCAGGGGATGCCGCATCGAACATGAAGCGGCAAAAGCATATGGATTAGAAATAATCTACGAGGATTAGGTGATGTAATGTTTGATGTCGAAACAGTAAAAAATAGGCTGGCATCTTTCGGCTACGAGGTCAAGGCGGGCGATGAGTTTGCCTTGGCCTTTTGCATCGAAAAGGTACGGAGCACCATCAAGAACGAAATCAACTGGCAGGACGTTCCGGAAGGATTGGAGCACGTCGCCGTTGACATGGCGGCGGGGGAGTTCCTTCTTTCCAAGAAGACTTTTGTGCCGGCCGACATTGCGGGGCTTGACTTGGATTACGCGGTAAAGCAGATCCAGACGGGCGACACCAACACGGTGTTTGCGACCGGGGAAGGTTCCTCGACACCGGAGCAGCGGCTGACCACGTTTATCAACTACCTTTTATCCTATGGGAAGGGCGAGTTCAACTCGTTTAGGCGAATCCGATGGTGAACGCAATCAGGGCGGCGCAGGGAGCCGCAAGGCGGGCGATTGAGAAGACCTATTCCGGGATCTTGACGGTCACGGAGATGAAAAAGGTAAAGGACGAAAAGTCGAAGCTGACGAAGAATGCCCCAGTGGCCGTGTTGGAAGATCAGCCGTGCAGGCTGTCGTTCGAGACGTTGAAGGCTGCCGGTCAGTCGGATTCGGCGGCGACCGTCGTACAGGTGACGAAGCTTTTTGTTTCACCCGACATATCAATCAAGGCGGGGTCAAAAATCACGGTGACGCAGGACGGGGCGACCACGGACTACACATGCAGCGGAGTCCCGGCGGTATATCCGACACATCAGGAAATCGTTTTGGAACTGTTTGAGAAGTTTGCTTGATGGAGGTGGATGATATGGCGAGGATGGGAAGGTTCGATATAAGGGGATTGGAACAATTTCAAAGGGAACTAAGCAAGCTGCAGAACCCGGACGCATTCGTGGAATCATGTGCGAAGGAGCTGGCTGCTCGGTTATTGCGCATGGTGGTGAAAAGAACTCCGACTGGGAAATATGACGGTACGGTTGAATTTGATGCGGATATACCTGCAAAGCATGTGTCCTTTGATACAAAGGGTGGAGAGCATGTCGAATTTGACACGAAAGCAAGAATGAAACATGTGAAATTCGCGCCAAAAACTGGCAAAAAGGGCGGCACACTAAAAAGGGGGTGGACTTCACAGTCATCCGGCAGCGGTTCCGAGGGTTTAAAAACGAACGGAGCATCACAATATGTCGATTCCTTGAAAGTCAACCACTTTGGAGACACCTATGTGGTTGAGATTGTGAATCCGGTGGAGTATGCGTCTTATGTAGAGTTTGGACATAGGACACCGAACCACAAGGGATGGGTCGAGGGCAAATTCATGATGACCATATCGGAGCAGGAGCTTGAGCGGATTGCCCCGAGGGTACTTGAGAACAAGATTAAAAAATATTTGGGGGAATGCTTCAAATGATAAATTCAATTATCGCGGCAATCAGCGTCGCCTTGGATGGCGAGTTCGGGGACGGTTATGAAATTCACATGGAGGAAATCAGGCAGGGCTTGAAGGAGCCTTGTTTTTTTATTTCCTGCCTGAACCCGACCGTTGAATTGTTCCGGGGAAAGCGGTACTACCGAACCCATCAGTTTTGCATCCAGTTCTTTCCAGAAACGGAGGAGAAGCGACACGAGTGCAACGCGGTGGCCGAGAGGATGTGGCGGTGCCTAGAGTATGTCACGCGTGACGGCGAGGAACGACCCATGCGCGGGACGAAAATGAGGTACGAGCTGGCGGATGGCGTTTTGCATTTCTTCGTGAACTATGATTGCTTCGTTTACCGTATGGATGCGGAACAACAAACGTCCATGGGCGGCATGGTATCAAACATGGGTATAAAGGAAGGAGGCGGCTGAATTGGCGGCAAGAAAGAAGCGGGAGAGCGAGGCGGAGACAAACGAGCGAGCTGTCGAACCACGGTTTGGCAAGGGGCAGATTGTCGCGTCTGAAAAGTACCGCAATCAAAGGGACCTGGTGAACGCCCTCCTCGATGACGGGGAAACGTACACCTACGAAACTGTTGACGGATTGATTGAACAATACAAGAAAGGACTGGTGAAATGACATGGCTTTAGGAGGCGGCAGCTTTACCATGCAGAACAAGGAACTTCCCGGCGCGTACATCAACTTCGTGTCGGCCGCGTCGGCTTCGTCCGCGCTGTCCGACCGGGGGATTGCCACGATGCCCCTCGAACTGGACTGGGGAAAGGAAGGGGAAGTTTTCGAGGTGACAAGCGAGGCGTTCAAAAAGGACGGCTTGAAAATTTTTGGATACGCGTTTGACAGTCCCAAGATGAAAGGACTGAGTGACTTGTTCCTCGGCGCGAGGACGTTGTATGTGTACCGCTTGAACGGTGGCGGCGAAAAGGCGGCAAATGCGTTTGCGACCGCCCGGTATGGGGGAACGCGGGGGAATGACTTGAAAACCGTCATACAAGCAAACGCGGATGACGCGACGCGGTTCGATGTCGTGACCTACCTCGGAACGGTCAAGGTCGATGAGCAAACCGTGAAGAACGCGGGCGAACTTGTGGAAAATGATTATGTGACGTTCAATGCGGATGCCGAATTGGCGGTTACGGCTTCAACTCCGTTGTCCGGCGGGACGAACAAGACGGTGGATGGAACGGCTCATCAGGCGTACCTGGACAAGATTGAGTCCTACACGTATAACACGATGGGGGTCGTGGTAACGGATGACACGACCAAGAAGTTGTACGCCGCGTTTAATAAGCGTCTGCGCGACGAGATGGGCATCAAGTTTCAACTGGTGCTTTACAACCTGGCGGCCGACTACATGGGTGTCATAAACGTGAAGAACAAGGTCACGGATGCGGATTGGCCGGCGGCATCCCTCGTGTACTGGGTGACGGGGGCGGAATGTGGTTGCGCGGTCAACAAATCCTGCCAGAACAAGAAATACGACGGGACGTTTGACGTTGACACGGAATACACGCAAGGGCAGTTGAAGCAGGCGGTGAAAAGCGGTGAATTCGTGCTGCACAAGGTCAACGCGGACGTACGGGTGCTCGAAGACATCAACAGCATGGTGACGACGACGGACGATTGCGGAGACGTCTTCAAGGACAACCAGACCATCCGCGTCATCGACCAGATTGGGAATGACATCGCGGTATTGTTCGCCACGAAGTATTTGGGCACGATTCCGAATGACGCGGCGGGCAGGGTTTCCTTGTGGTCGGACATCGTGGCGCATCACCGGGAACTGGAAAGGGTTCGCGCCATCGAGGGATTCTCCGACAGCGACGTGACGGTGGAGCCGGGGGATTCCAAGAAGTCCGTGGTCGTTACGGACCTTGTGACGGTCGTAAGCGCGATGGGCAAGTTGTACATGACGGTCACGGTGTCTTGAGAAGGGAGTGAAAAGAGATGAGTCAGAACGCGATTATGGACGCAAAGGATGCCGTGTATGGCAGCCTTGCGGAGTGTTTCATTACAATTGAGGGACGACGTTATAATTTTATGTCCATCACGGAATTTGAAAGCAAGTGGGACGTGAACATCGTGGAAGTTCCGATTCTTGGAAAGGTCGGAATGGGTCACAAGTCGGCAGGAGGGAAAGGCACCTGGAGCGGAACGGCGCATTACAACCAGTCCGTGTTCCGGGAAATGGCGGACAATTACCAGAAGACCGGGAAGATGCCGCCGTTTACCATCCAGGTAAGCAACGAGGACCCGGAGAGCACGGTGGGTCGGCAGACCATCGTCCTCTATGGCTGCTTGTGTGAGTCGTTCACGCTCGCGAAATTTCAGGCGGGAGAGGAACTTTTGGACGAAGAACTATCCGGGACGTTTGAAAGCTTTGACATACCGGAGAAGTTCAAGGAAATGGATGGATTTGCCGCTAATTAAGCGGGAATGAGAAAGGAGACGAAGAAAATGTCAAAATTTAGTCTGTTCATGAAGGCGAACAAGGAGACGCGGCCAAACAAAAAATACGCGCCAACGAGTTCGCTGAAAGACCAGAACGGGAAGCCGGTCGAGTGGGAGTTTAGAAGAATCACTTCCAAGGAGAACGAGGAATTACGCGATTCCTGCACCTACGATGTGCAGGTCAAGGGAAAGCCGAACCTCTACCGGCAAAAGGTCAATACGGCGAAATATATCGCGAAGATGATTGCGAAATCAACGATCTATCCCGACTTGTACGATGAAGAACTGCAAGACTCCTATGGTGTCAAGACCCCGGAAGAATTGATTTACGCGATGGTGGACGATGCCGGGGAGTACCAGGACTTTTCCGTTTGGATGCAA
Source organism: uncultured Lachnospiraceae bacterium (assembly GCA_949915905.1). GTDB lineage: Bacteria > Bacillota > Clostridia > Lachnospirales > Lachnospiraceae > Schaedlerella. Next base: position 22,119 of record CATLEQ010000016.1, read on the forward strand.
GAGTTCCAGGGGTTCGGAAAGGGACTTGACGACTTGGTGGAAGAGGCAAAAAACTAATTGAGGAGGGGGATGGTGAAGCGAATTACGCTTACTACGCCCTCCTTAAATTACACATTCTGCCGTCCGTTTTCCTTGAATTGGATGAGCAGGAAAAAGCGTTCGTCATTGCCGCCATCGACACCAAGGTGAAAAATGACAAGAAGGAAAAGGCGAAAGCAGAAAGACGAGCAAGAAGGAAATATTAGAAGGGCGGTGGGGACATGGCATCCATCCAGACGGGAATTCAACTTAACGACCAATTCAGCACGGTGCTGAACGGCATCGTCAATTCGGTCAACATGGCGGTGGCCGCGATGTACGACATGCAACAAGGCATGAGCGCGGACATTGACACGAGCGGAATCGAGGGGGCGCGGGACGAGATCAACCAGACCGCCGCCGCGCTCCACGCGATGAATGAAGCCTTGAACAATCAGGATGCGTTTGTGTCAAATCCTGCTTCAAGCATTATGCCGCCGATAGTGGACGTGGGCAATCCCTCGGTCATTAATGTGGATGTAAACCCGGTATTGCCTGACCCGCTTATAGAAAATCCAAAACCAATCAGACCGGAAGTTCAGCCAAGGGCACCAACCGAAACTGTTGAAGTGCCGTTTGAATGGAAGTCTTATGACGGTTTGGACGTGTTCGTTAGTACCGGGGTTGACCGTTTCCAGCAAGAGCTGTCAAGCCTGAACGATTTAATGAATCAGGTGAATGCCACCCAGTACAAAATTACACAAGCGGCAAACGAGTCGGAAATACTTTCACCAGAAGCGAGTTATGATGTCCAGGAATTAGAAAACAGAATATACGGCTTGTTTAATCAGATCCAAAGATTTCAGAATACATCACTTGAACTTGGAACGGATGGGGCGAATAACCAGTTAGAACGCTTGCGTTCGCAAATGGCGCAGCTCCAGCAACTGCAAAGCAATCTGAATCAAACCATGGATGCCGGAAATGTTGAGGATATCAATGATGCTTATCTGCGATTGACACAATCAATCAGTAACGCGCAACGTTATGTCAGAGATATCACTGTCGAGCAGGAACAGATTAATGACGCGATAGATGAAGGCGGGAATAGACAAGAAGAGTTCAATCAGAAAATTCAGGAGGGTACGCAACGAGCAAGTGACTTGACGGATACGATAAAGAACGCTGTCATGGCATATGTCAGTATTCAGAGCATGGGAAAGGTGATGGACATTTCAGATGAACTTGTTCAGACGACAGCCCGGCTTAACCTGATGAACGATGGCGTTCAGAGCACGGAGGAGCTTGTGAACATGGTTTACGCGGCGGCGCAGGATGCCCGCGGTTCCTTCGTCGAAATGGCCGACGTGGTTGCCCGATTTGGAAATAATGCAAGGGATGCATTCAGCAGTTCCGAGGAAGTGGTCGCGTTTGCAAACCTGATTCAGAAGCAAATGACGATTGCCGGGGCGAGCACGCAGGAGGCATCAAATGCCATGTTGCAGTTGTCGCAGGCATTGGGGTCTGGCGTGCTACGCGGTGACGAGTTGAACAGCATTTTCGAACAAGCCCCGAACTTGATCCAGTCCATTGCGGACTATCTCGACGTTCCACTCGGACAGATTCGCGAGATGGCGGCGGATGGCGAACTTTCGGCGGAGGTCGTAAAGGCCGCGATATTTGCCAGTACGGACGATATCAATGCCAAGTTTAATGAAATGCCGATGACCTGGGGGCAAATCTGGCAATCGATGAAAAATACCGCGTTGATAGCATTTCAGCCGGTACTCCAACGGATGAATGACAT
>CATLEQ010000017.1 GCA_949915905.1 uncultured Lachnospiraceae bacterium
CATCTCAAGATTTGCCCCATTCCTGCCCCATTTTTCATTTTGTGGCAGAAAAAGTGCCGGAAACCATTGATTTTTAGGCATCCGGCACTATAGGTGCAGTTAATGATTGACGAAATGCAAGACAAGATTGATGGAATGAAGGGCGAGATTGACGGGATGCAGGGTAAGATTGACGGGATGCGGGGCAAGATTGATTCGCAAAAACATACCATCAATTCGCAGAAAGATACCATCGATTCGCAGAAAAACACTATCGATTCGCAGAAAGGCACCATCAATTCACAGAAAAAATTATTGGAACAAAAGGATGAAAAACTATGTCAAAAGGACAAGGAGTTAAATCAGAAAGAGGAAGAAATTCGCAGGCTCAAAAAGCTTCTTGAACGCAAGCAGCATTCTGAACCCTGAACTCTGAATCCGCTTGTTCACTCCATCAGGGCAGACTGCCGGTCAAATCCGCAGTCTGCCCTGATTTATTCTATCTTTCCCTCTCACCCCGCCCCCTCCAGATTTAGCGGGGCGATTTGATAATTAAGATGAGCCTTTGAATGCCGGTACGTTTTATGAAACTCACGGTCAATTCTTCCCATCACGTAACTCGCACGTTCTACGGTGGCTCCGGTCAGCATCACGATATAGGAATTTGCCTCCGGCCGTGCCACGGGATCGCCCGTCCTGAGCCCTTCCAACAGAATCCGTTCCAGACGGCGTGCATCCGTAACGGGAACCGCCTCCTTTTCAAGGCTGACGATAGCGATGGAAGATTCCTGCCCCGAACGCTCTATATGCCGCTTTTCCAAGGCGACAATGTTCTGAAATATTTCAAACGTACAAAAGAACGCCTGCATTTGATATACCGTGAAATCCTCGACGGTAAAATCCACATGATACGCCTGGCCGCATATGTTCAAAATCTCCACCCATTTCTCTTCCATATAATAATGGAAGCAATATCTTGCAGGCATCCAGATAAAGGGTCTGATAATACTGCCTCAGCACCCGTGCCCACTCATTGTCATTTCCGGAAAGAAATTCGCCTTTATAAAGGGAGACCGCTTGAAGAAGCAATTCACACTTTTCTTCCCCCAAAGTTCTCCTGGCATTCAGGCAAGCCTCCTCGAAACGTTCCACGTCGAGTTCGAGGAAAACATCATGGTTCCACGTATATCCTCCCCCAGGAAGCGTGATCAGCAAATCGCTTTTCTCCAGAAACATGCGCTCCAGTACGTTCCGCACCTTGAACAACGTCTGCCGCAACGCAACTTCCGGTGCCCTGCTGCCCTCCGGCCAAAATTGTTCAATCAATTCCTCCGAGGAAACGTCCCTCGCGTGATTCATAATCAAGTACTGCAAGAATGACAAGGTCTTTTTTCCGGCCTTTAGGGAAACGCTCTGTACAAGCGGATCCTCCCCATCCGGCAAAACATGTGAAAAAGGACCTAGCATTTTAAATCGAATGACGTTTTCCTCGTTCATGCGGCATGCATCCTTCCTTTCACGTCCCAGTTCGCCAAAGTTCACTTCAACGAACGTCTTCCTATAAGGATAACAAGTTTCCTATATCACAAAACCGCCCGTTGGCAACTCGCCTTCTACTCGTCGAACTCCAGCACGGCAATATTAAACTTCGGGGTTTTCTTCAGTTCCACGACCTTTCCCCTCTTCGACTTCAAACGCTCCCTGCTGGTAAAATTCCCGCTCATTCCCAGCGCGTCCTCCAACATGTAATAATACGCGCTCGGCAGCACGCCCTCGCTCACGCCAAGCTCCTTCCCCACCTCGAACGCGGCAAGGTTCTCCACGGTAAATTCCATCGTACGCATCGTTCTAACTCCTTCCCTGACATATCTTTTCACTGGCTATCGCTCAAACAACTGCAAACCGTGTACTAAAAGCGCACAGCCCCGTGAATAGTAACACATATCGAAATAATAAAGCAATTAATTTACAAAATTGTTGCATTTATGTTTAAAAAGTATTAAGATAGTATACGGTTCCATTTTAGGATTGCAAAAGCACGTAGTACAAATCCTTGATATCATTGGGATCAAAACACATTTTGAATTCAAATTCCATACATAGGGGGCACATTATGTTTAACACAAAAAAAACAAGTGAAAATGTCTCGACCATCAACACGATTATTGGTGACAAGTCCAAAATCAAAGGCACGCTGACCGTTTCCGAGTCCACTCGCGTGGACGGCGTACTGGAAGGAAAAATTTTGTCAGAAAGCACCGTCATCATCGGTGAGCATGGCGTGATAACGGGTAATATCGAAGGCTGCGACATCCTGGTGGCCGGATCCGTCCATGGCAACATCCATGCTACCGAGCGGATCCGAATCACTTCCAGTGGACGCGTTCTAGGCGACTTATTTACAAAGACACTGGTGGTTGACGAAGGAGCCTCCTTTAAAGGAAACTGCCGGATGGAAATCCACACGGACGCGCAGGCCAACGACACTTCCGCATATGACGACTTTGTAAACGGCATCCCCGCTGAAGACATGCCTTCAGATGACGACTTTGCAAACGAAACCTCCACTGACGGTGTTTCAAGGCACTGAACGTCTAGTGGACGTTCAATGCCGACCGCAACGTAGACGGCGGGAGAACGAAGTGCGTAGCAATCCATGGGTGTCATGTGGGCAAGATGCATTTCAACCCCAAATTACAAGATGGGACGGGACAAATGAATTGGAAAAAATTTAAAAAGGAACTCGTTTCCTTGAATTATACGGTGATGCTTCTTCCGCATTCGGAACGGAAGCCCATCCATTTTAAAATTCCGGTATGGGTTCTGGGACTCATATTCCTCCTGCTCCTCATTTTTACCGGGACGTGCCTATTTTTCGCAGGTTCGCGTTACCAGCTTGCAGAAGTGCAGCGGCAAAAAGAAGAACTAGAGCAAGAGTGGATGCAGTTGACATTGGAAAAGCAAGCGGCGGATGAAGAAAATGAAGAGCTGAGAGCCGCCCAGGAGGCACAAGCGGAGGAGCTTAAATTACTGGAACAAGAAGCGAGAGACATGATTCAGGAGTTAGAAAATCTGGTACAGCGTGAAAGTGAAATCCGGAACGAACTCGGCCTTACCCAGGAGGCTCTTGAGCCAAACGAGGAAGCAGCTGAATCAAACGAGGAATCTTTCGATTTAAACGAAGAGGCCTTTCAATCAGAAGATGGCGCTTCCCAATCCGGCGAGATTTCTTTCGAGCCGCTTTCCCTCCTTATGGATGACATGACAAGCTTTCAACTCATTCAGAAGGAACTGAGCCGGCTTCAAAACAACCTGGTCGAAACAACCAGCGAATATGACGCATATTGGAATGTCATCATGGCAAAGAAAGCGGCCGAGGCTGAAGAACGCGCCCGCAAGGAGGCCTTGCGCACGTCCGTTGCCGACACGGCTTTGTCATATATCGGGAGCCCTTATGTCTATGGCGGTAGTAATCCGAACACCGGCACGGACTGCTCTGGTTTTACACTGTATATTTTTGAGCAGACGGCCGGTATCAGCTTAAACCGCACCGCCGCCTCCCAATCCACGCAAGGCCACCCCGTTTCACCGGAAGCGATACGGCCGGGCGACCTGGTATTTTACAGCAGCGGCGGCTCCATCGACCATGTGGCAATCTATATCGGTGACGGCCAGATTGTCCACGCCGCCAATGGGAGAAAAGGTGTCATCCAATCTGACATGTATTATCAGCCCCCGGTAAAATTCGTAAATATTCTGGGAGATTAACAAAGCTGACGAGACAGCACTCTCGTCAGCTTGTTATGCACACGGGACAGAAAGGTCTATGCTGCTTACGCAGCTTGTCCCGGCGCGACGAGTAGGGTAGAAAATCTCCCCCACTCGATTTTTCCCCTCCAAATACGGCAGGTTCTATTTCATCCTCTCTTCTATCCATGCATAAAAGTCTTCCATCACTTGCTGCCTGTCCGTCTCGTTAAGCAACTCATGGCGGTCACCTGGATATAATTTCAACGTCACGTCCTTGATTCCCGCTTCTTTATATTTTTCATATACTTTGCGAACGCCCTTGCCAAATCCGCCGCATGGGTCTTCCATGCCCGCCGCGAACAATATCGGCAACGTCTTCGGAATCATAAAAAGATTTTCCCTCTTCTGCATCCTAAGCATGCCGCCCAGCATGTGGTAATATGCATTGACCGTGAACACGAACGAACACAGCGGGTCTGCAATATAGGCATCTAATTTTTCCGAATCGCTCGTCACCCAGTCCGCCCGGGTACGTGTCGGTTTGAACGAATTGTTAAAAGTTCCCGTCACCATGTGGTCTACCAACCTGCTGCGGTAATGCCATCCCTTGAACAAGGCAATCGTCCTGCACAAAAACCTTCCGCCGTGCAATACGATTTCCGGCTGCTCTTGTACGACACCGATAATCAGCGCGCCGGCCAGTCCGCTCCCGTACATCTGAATATACTGCCGCAACATAATGGAACCCATGCTGTGTCCAAGCATAAAATAAGGAACGTCCGGATATTTCTTCATGGTACGAGTGCGCAAAGTATGCATGTCGCTTATGACGCACAGATTTCCGTACTTCTGATGAAAATATCCATACTCCGACTTGCTTTGCACGGATTTTCCATGTCCCAAATGGTCATTGCCCACGACATAAAACCCCCGTTCACACAAGTATCGTGCAAACTCGTCATAACGGTCAATATACTCTACCATGCCATGGCAAAGCTGCACCACTCCTACAACCTCGCCTTCCGGTTTCCATTCAATCGTATGAATCTCCGTATTACCATCCTTTGACGGGAAATAAAATTCGTCCTTCATCTTATCCACTACCTATCCTTCAATTGAATATAGTCACGATGCGGAGCCAACGGCTTGTACGCCGGACGGATAATCTTATCCGCGTTCTGCAACTCTTCCAACCGGTGCGCGCTCCATCCCACAATCCTTGCCGCCGCAAAAATCGGCGTATACAGTGCAGGTGGCAGGCCGAGCATACTGTATACCAGACCGCTATAAAAGTCGACGTTAGCATTGACTCCTTTGTAAATCCGGCGTTTCTCGCCGATAATCTGCGGTGCCATATGTTCTACCTTTTCATATAAGGCATATTCCTTCTCGTAATGCTTTTCCATCGCCAACTGTTTGACAAATTTTTTGAAGATCTCGGCTCTGGGGTCGGAAATGGAATAAATCGCATGTCCCATCCCATAAATAAGCCCTTTCTTGTCAAACGCCTTTTTATCCAGCAAGTCCGACAAATACTTGCGAACCTGGTCGTCATCCGTCCAGTCGGTCAAGACGCTTTTCATGTCCTCGAACATCTGCGTCACTTTGACATTCGCGCCGCCATGCTTCGGCCCTTTCAAAGAAGCCATGGCCGCCGCAATCGTCGAATAGGTGTCGGTTCCGGAAGACGTCACCACGTGCGTCGTGAAAGTAGAGTTGTTACCACCGCCATGATCCATGTGCAGCACCATCGCCATGTCCAGAATCTTCGCTTCCAATTCACTGTATTCCCTGTTTTCCCGGAGCATCATGAGAATGTTCTCCGCCGCCGAAAGCGATGGATCCGGCGCGTAAATATACAAATCTTGTCCTATTTTATAATTATATGCGTGATACCCGTAAACCATCAGCATCGGGAATTGGCTGATCAGGTTTATACACTGGCGAAGAACGTTCGGCAGGCTGGTATCATCAGCTTTGTCATCATAGGAATACAACTGCAGGATGCAACGTGAAATACTATTCATCATGTCCGGGCTCGGTGCCTTCATAATCACGTCCCTTGTAAAATTGGGCGGCAACATCCTGCGATCCGCCAACATTTCCCGAAACCGCGCAAGCTCTTTTTCCGTCGGAAGTTCACCGAACAGCAATAAATACGCCGTCTCCTCAAATCCCGGATGATCCGCCTCCAAAAATCCCTTTACAATGTCTTTGATATTATACCCACGATAATAAAGATTACCCGCACAAGGGACCTCTTCCCCATCCACGATTTTCTTGGCGCAGACGTCCGAAATATTTGTCAGGCCGGCAAGCACACCCTTTCCGTTCAAGTCACGCAGTCCCCGCTTCACCTCGTACTGCGTGTACAGTTCCTTCTCAATCGCATTGTTCTTTTCACACTTAGAAGCTAAATCCTGTATCCTCTGTGTGTTCTCAAAAATAATATTGTCGATGTTTTTTGACATCAGCTTCCCTCTCTTCTATGTATACTTTCGTTCACTATGACGTTTTTATTATACTAAAAACTGTGCATTTATACAATGAATTGTGTATTAAATCTTTATGAACTAAAAAAGCCTCCGCATCCGAAGATACGAAAGCTTTTTCTAATTTTCAATTGTGAATATTTATTTTACAACATTTTCCTATCTGCTGCTGAACGAATTGTTTGTAGGTCCCGGTGCCGGCGCGCCTTTTGGAACCAATACCACTTCAATTCCCTCTAAACGGTACGCGTACCCTGCCGTTCCGGCCGACTCCCCGTTCTTCGCCCAGCCCATCCAACCGAAGTTCTGGGCATGTACCCGGTAATATACGTCATAATGCGCTGCCATCTCGCCGGTCAGCCTGATTTCAATCGCCTCCAGACGTTTTGACTGGCCGGACGTTCCACTCATGACTCCGTCTCGCCGCCACCCCTGCCAGCCGATATCCTGCACATGCGTACGGTACTCGATTCCGCCTCCATACTGTTTATTCGCCAACAAAAGTTCGATACCTTCCAGCCTCTTTGACTGGCCGGACGTTCCGCTCACAACTCCGCCCCATCGCCAGTTTTGCCAGCCATAATCCTGTACATGCGTGCGATACCGGACAACCGGGCTTCCCGCTCCGCCAACGGTAGGTTCCCCTCCGGTCTTTGCGATGAACGCCTGGTTGGTCACAGATTGGATGCCGCTCATGTTGCGGTCAAGGGTTCCGCCCTTAGGAACGACCACAATCTGGATTCCTTCCAATCGGTACGCGTACCCCGCCGTTCCGGCCGCCGCGCCATTTTTCGCCCAGCCAAGCCAGCCGTAATTTTGCGCGTGGACGCGGTAATAAATGTCATATTTGTCTTTGTCTGCACCGAACAGTTGAATCTTGATGGCTTCCAAGCGTTTTGACTCTCCCTCGGTGCCGTTCATCTCGCCATTAGACGACCAGGAAAGCCAGCCATAATCCTGACAATGCGTCGTATACTGGACACCCAGGTTTGCTCCCGTGGCAAGCTTGATTTCAATGCCCTCCAAACGTTTTGACTGCCCAAACGTTCCACTCATTCTGCCGTCACTCACGAATCCCTGCCAGCCGTCATACTGCACATGCGTACGATAAGAAACCGAAACGGACTTGGGTTTCTCGGGAACCGGAGTTGGAGTTGGTGTCGGTTCCGGCGTAGGGGTAGGTGTTGGCGTAGGAGTCGGCTCCGGTATCGGCGTTGGGGTTGGTTCTGGAGTCGGCTCCGGTGTCGGCGTTGGGGTTGGTTCTGGAGTCGGCTCCGGTTCCTGCTCCTTCTCAACCGTATACGCAAAGGTCACTCTCTTTCCGCCAGAACTGACCGTTGCCACCCTATTCCCTGCGGTGCTCGTATCAAAACCAGTTATCTGATACTGACTTGAATACAATGTCTTTTTCCTTCCGCTTACGTAAACTGCCGTCACCACCAAACCCGTAGTATCCACGGCCTCACCCACCTTGTATGCCGTCTTCGTCGGCGGCGTGATACTAAGGCTATCAATTTCATCCGCGATATCTACCGCAATATTTCTATTTCCATTCCCGCTATTCACATAAGAAGCCGATATCTTGACCCCATCCCAATTTTGCTTTTGGGACAACTGATACGCCACAAGGTGGTAACGGATATCCGTGTCATAATTGTCATAGTTATCATAGTACCCATTCGAACTCCCAGGTATCGGAAGCACACAAGAGCTCTGTCCTTCTGCTATGCTCTTTTTAATCGGCTCCACGAAATAATCAGACCATTGTGTTATCTCACCCGTCTTAATAAAATAATTGTTTTCCAAAGCCGTCGATGGATATTTATTGTCTGCCGCCGTGTAGTTCTTCACATGATCTGAATGGGCAAGCCCCATCAGATAATCCGACAATCCAAAATAACGATGCCTCTCGTTTTCCGTACCGCCCTCCGTATCATTCCACGTGGCATCAACCTGATACCAAGCACCGTCCATTTCCACGGCTGTCCAGACATGACCATTTCCCACGACTCGACCGTTCCCAATGCCGACCCGGTTAAGGAGCATCTCGTACGCCCGATGATAAGATTCACAAGTCCCCTTGCCTCTTGCAAACACACCTTCCGCCGAACAATATTTAAGGCTGTGATCATAACTTACGTGGTCTAATATCCAATCATGTAACCACACCGCCTTCTCATAATCTGTCGAGCATTTACTCTCACATTCCGCCGCCACACGATCCGCGATCTCGTCCACTGACGGATAATTCGGATCCTGGACATTCACGGTGTAAACATCGGAACGAAAATATGAGCCTTCACCCATGGCAGCAAAGCGAATCTTATATGTGCCTGATGCACAAAACGTAAACGTATATGTGTTATCCTCTTTCCAGGTATTGTTTTGGCTAATATCAATCAACATTTCCTCTCTATCTCTACACTGAATATTAAAACTATAAAGATAATATTTATAAGTTCCCGTCCCATTTTCTACATTCATGGTAAATGTCACCGGCTCCCCGCACTTGATTGTAGACGGATACGTCACATTAAGCTTTGGTTCTGCCGCCTCCACACACATTGGAACCGACATTTCAACAAGCAAAATCGTTATGGCTAAAACAATCCCCGCAATTCTTTTTACTATTTTCATTTACTTCCTCTCCTCTAAAAATGACAATCAATAGTCACACGGTTTTTCTTATTGAAACCATATTATCATTTAAGACGACAAAAAGCAATCACATTTCTCGACTAAAACCGAACGTCTATCTATCACACATTACTTTTGACCGATAATCATACAAACTTCCTTACCCTCAGTTCCACTCCCTGTTCCTGCGCCAGTTTCCGGCTAGCCTCAATGTCCTCCTCGGACAACACGTCAACCACGGTAAATTTTACCGACTTTATCTGTTTACCGCACTCTTTGGCAAATGCCAGCATTCCTTCAAATGCATCCTCGAACTGCGGGCGCGTGACATCCATGTAGGCCTCCTTTGTCGGCGCGTTGAGGCTGATGGAAATCGTATCCACCACCTCGGCCAGCATCGGCACGATATCCTTTTTATGGTAAAGATTTCCCAGCCCGTTCGTATTGACCCGAATCTGCAGTCCATACTTTTCCTTCGCATATTTTGCGGACGCGACCAGATTTTCAAGCGCGCAGGTCGGCTCGCCATAACCGCAGTAAACCAACTCCGTCTTTCCCGTAAAATCATATGCGTCGATGGCCGCCTTGATTTCGTCCAGCGTGGGATCGACCTTGTGCCAGAGCGTGTCGGCGTCACCCACCCCGTCATGATGGCTGCGGATGCAAAAACGGCACGCACAGTCACACTTGTTTGTCAAATTTACATAAACATTGTCATGATAAGTATATAAAATATCCGCCATGGATAAATCTCCTTTCTTATTTGCACCATGCAGCTTCACTGGTTCGCCTTTACCTTGCTTGCTACTTTCTCCTTCATTCCAAGCGCCGGCATGATTTTTTGTTTCAAATGAATCCGGTCAAGTGCCACGGCCAGCGCGAGGAATATGACCGCGCTGCCACCGGACTGTACGGCACTGCCGGCAAATGAAACCAGCGGGGCAACGAAATTGCCGAACAAAAGTCCTTCCGCCAGCCAATAACCTGCGGCAGAAACCATTGCCGCGATAAACGGTGCCGCAATATTTCTCGGGCAGAGAATGCGTCCCTCCTTGCTGGTAAACGGCAACGTAATCAACATCTTGATAATGACTGTCGCCGGAACCCACATCGGCGCGGTCAGCAAATCCGCCAGCCCGCCGCCGATGGCCGCCGCGGCCAACGCATACGGTCTCGGCAAAAGCACCGCCGCCACATAAATCAGTGCGTCGCCAAAATGAATGTACCCTCCGTTCGCCCCGTAAGGAACGTGACAGATGTACGCCGTCATAATGGCAATCATCGCCGCCAAAAGTCCCGTCATAACCATCTTCGTAGTCGTTTCATTTTGATTTCTCATCATAATTTTCCTCCCTGCTTAGGAACTGTCCGAAGTCAACAGCCCCGAATATTTAGCATTCCCAGTTATTTAACAGCCCCAAATATTTTTCGAAGTTCGCCCCGTCATTGCGCTCCACGCCTTCCGCCACGGCATCCCTCATCGCTTGTTCAATAAATTTCCCTGCCAATTCCACGCTCTGGAAAATATCATCGCCTCTTGCCATGCCGCCTGCCAATACGGATGCAAACAAATCTCCCGTGCCGGAAAAACTGCCGCCCACGTAAGGAAACGTAACAAGCCTGCTCTCGATTGCCTCGTCCATTTGCGCGCACGTTCCACTCTGTCCGGCTCCACTATCAGTCTGACACGACTTTGTCTTTACCACCGCCAGATTGCCGATTCGCTCCGCTTCATCGCCTGGATTCCCCAGATGAATCCCCGTCACCACCACGGCATGCGGACCCTTGGCAATTATTTCCCGCGCCATCCGCTCAATGGCCGCCAAAAAACTTTCCTTTGCGTTCCCGCGTTCTAAGCCTTGAGCGTCTCCCTTGGCCAAATGTTTCAATTCTTGAAAATCATTTCCCGTCAGGAGGCATAACTCCGTCAAGTTTGGCGTGACGATGTCCGCCCTTGCCACCAGACGTTTCATCTGCTCCAGCAAATGCGGCGTAAACATTTTGTAGACGCGTCCCTCATCCCCCATGACCGGGTCAACCAACAAGAACGCCCCACCGCCCTCCTTATAAAATGTATCCAGGAATCGGAAAATCTGTGCAATCTGCGCTTCATCCGCCACGTAGCCAGTATAAATACCGTCAAAGGAAACTCCCATTTTCTCCCATTCCTGCCGGAAATATTCCATTTTCTCCGTATAATCATCACAATAGAAACTCGGATACCCCGTCTGTCCGCTAAGCACCGCCGTCGGCAGCGGACAAGGCTGCGCCCCCATGACGGAAATCACCGGTATCGCCACCGTTAAAGAACAGCGTCCAAACCCCGACAGATCATTTATGACCGCTATTTTCTTTACCACGTTTCTTTCTCATCTCCTCGCCAATCCATGCCACCATATGCAATGATAGCCACTTTCCCGCATTTCTACGGATAAAAATATCACACATCTGGCTTTTTCAAAATAACCAGTTATCTCATTTTTAACCAGTCCAGTTTTATCCGGCAAAGAATTTCTCTTGTGAATCTCTCACGCCAAGCACGGTCGCTTTAGCGACAGCTCAAAAAAGAAGGACGGTGCCGATGGCACCGTCCTTCTCTTAATTCATTTAATTTTCTGTATTTCCCTGTCAAATGTCAAGACTCCGTTTACTTCTTCTTCCACATCCGACACTTGTGTATACACGCTGGCGCACAATCCCTCCGGAATCAACGCCCGCACTTTGCCATCCAATACCTTGTACGCCTGGTTGAGCGTGTCCAACTCCGTGTAAGTTCCATAGCCGTACAACTCTTCACACGCGCTGTGCCCCTGCACCTGCAATGCCACCCCGCCGAACTCGGACAACACCGCCGCCCGTTTTTTCTCCGGCTTCACTTCCAGCTTAAAGAAATAATTATGCACGCTCTGCAAATCCCCGCATCCCTGGTCAAACCAGCCGCTCGCCGAATCAATCAGCCGCGTGTCATCCTCCCCTCTTGCAATCTCCGTCATTTTCCGGGTGGAAAACTGCCCCCATCCCTCATTGAAAATCACCCATGTCGCGATGCTTGGATGCCCCTTTAACAAATGAATGGTCTCCTTCATTTCCCTGACGAATTCCAGCTTGCCTTTTTTATCCTTTCTTGACAAAAGCCAGGAGTAACCGTCTCCCATCCTAATCCGCTTCCATGAAAGAGCCGTTGCCACATAGGTCACATACCAGTCTCGATAAGGCGTGCCGCCATTTACCATGTCCTGCCATACGACCATTCCCAACCGGTCACAGTGATAATACCATCGCTGCGGCTCGATTTTGATGTGCTTGCGTATCATGTTGAACCCCACGGACTTCATGGTCTCGATATCATAAATCAGCGCTTCGTCAGCCGGAGCCGTATAAAGTCCGTCCGGCCAATATCCCTGGTCGAGCACGCCCTTTTGGAACTGCGGCTCGTGATTCAGGCAAATACGGGGAATGCCTTGTTCATCCGGCTCCACGGAAAACGTCCGTATGGCAAAATAACTTCGCACCTCGTCCGTTCCCATCTTCACCGTAAAATAATACAAATAGGGGGTCTCACAATTCCACAGCCGCGCATCGGGAATGACAATCTCTATCGCCTGATTGGCCTTCCCTGAAACCGAAGCGATGACTTCTCGCGATGCCTCTACTTTCGCGTGCCCGCCCGCTCGGATACTTGTTTTCGCACCTGCATGTGCGCCTCCGGCATCCACGCCCGCCTCCGATTCGCCATCCGTTTTCTCTTTGCCGTCCGCGCCCGCAGAATAGATTCCCGCCTGTTCCACACTGATTTCCACCGGAAGATTCTCCGCCGCCTTCACCGTGACACGCACCATGCCAGACTTCAAACCATCCTCTGCCTCCGATGCCTGAGCCTTCTTACTCTCATCCGGCACCGTCGCTTGTACATCCAGCTCTTCGATATAACACCGCGGCACGTATTCCATCCACACGGTCTGCCAGATTCCGCTCTGCGCCGTATAATACATGCCGCCCCGTTCCAGCTTTTGCTTGCCCCGGGCATGATAGGAGGTATCACTCACGTCCTTGACCACGAGGGATAACTCGACCTGCCACACGCGCCCCGCATCACCTTGGGTTCGCTTCGCGCTTTCCGTGACATCCTCCGCACCTTTCACGCCTTCCGCGCAATTCTCCGTGCCTCCCACATAACTTGTAACGTCCACCGCGAACGGCAAATATCCGCCCGTGTGCCGCGCGGCCTCCTTACCGTCTATATACACCCGGCAATGCTGGTCTACCGCGCCAAAATGCAAGAGGAGCCGCTCGCCCGCCTCCATCTTTTCCGCATCAACTTCCAACATACGGCGATACCAAAGGTATTCATCCGGTTGTAATTGGCGATTCACCCCCGACAATAACGTTTCCGGTGAAAACGGCACGCAAATCCGCCCTGCCACGAGCACATTTTCTCCCGTGCCAAACGCGCCACCGCCTTCTCCCGTGCCGGGCGCGCCACCGGTGCCTTCCATGCCGGACATGCCTTTCCCGTCACCAAAACCCGCCGGTCTACGCGCATTTTTTGTAATCGCGTACTCCCACGTCCCGTTCAGGCAAATATAGCTGTCCCGCTGCATCAACGGACGTGGATATTCTTCCAGCACATGCTCTTTGTCCAATGCCTTCCCCCACCTGGTGTACAGTTGCTTGATTATTTTTGGCTGTTTGCTCATTTTTGTTTTCTCACTTTCTTCGCCCGGCGAAACTGTAACGCTCCTTTACTTTTCATAGACCGCCCTTGTCTGCTCCCCGACTTCTTTTACCTTTACATTTTCAAAACTCTGGATATATTGTTTGAACTGGGAATACCCATAATCCCTTACTTTAAAATCCCCGAATTCACTGCGGATTTTATTTCCCAAGGCTCCCAGCGTGACCCCTTGCGCGCCCGCCGCCCTGATTTCGCCTAAAATGTATTCTTCCACTCGTTCCTTCTTGCTCTTGTCCTCATTAAACATCACCGTGACCTGGGTTCCCACCTGGTTTAGCTTTAGCCGTGGCAATGTCTCCAAAAATTTTGACAACAAGCTATACCCGTAACGTCGCACGTCAAAGTCCGGGTATAACTTTACAAGACGGCTGCCCACTTCGCCCAACCCCGTCTCTTTGTCGTCATTCTTATTTTCAGTAATAATCTTGGCGACCGCCTCTTCAATCTGGCCCTTCGACACCGGGGCGCTGCTGTTACTTGCCGACGCATTGCTGCGTCTTATATTCTTTGAATCGCCGTCCACGTTGTGTACCGTATTTCCCTGTTCACTGTCCTCCAAAAGAAGCTCAAGCTCCGTAAAAATGTCACAAGCCTTGCGAAACGGCACCGGAGTCTTGCTTTCTCCCATGCCGATGACCGTGCGCCCGCTCTCCCGCAGCCTGCTCGCCAATTTTGTAAAATCACTGTCACTGGACACAAGGCAAAAGCCTTCCAGTTCGCTCGTATAAAGCATGTCCATGGCATCGATAATCATCGCCGAATCCGTCGCGTTTTTCCCATGCGTGTAACTAAACTGCTGAATCGGCGTAATGCTGTTCTGCAAAAGAACCTCCTTCCAGCTCGAATTCTGGGTGCTCGTCCAGTCCCCGTAAATTCTTTTATACGTCACGTTTCCATATTTTGACAACTCATCCAAAATCGGCGTAATATATTTCGCCGACACATTGTCCGCATCAATCAACAATGCAAATCTATTTTCCATATATTGCAATCCTCTTTCTTTCTCATATCAATGCTCACGGCCGATGAAATGCCGTGAGTATCGCTAAAGCTGCAGCCGCCATCCTCTACAATCTCATCCGTGCGCGCAAATACACCTTCCCCTCGTCAAATTCCTTCCATTCAAACGTACCGTCGTGATAAATCATGTAGCTATGTCCGGAGCCTTTCTTCGGAATGGACACCGACCCCGGGTTCATATACGTGTACTCATAGGCACCACCCACGTCCTTCTCCTCCAATTGCTCGCTCGCGGGAACGTGCGTATGCCCGTTCAGCAAAATATCCCCGTTCTTCAGCATCGGTGGATTCTGCGGGTTCCATACATGCCCGTGCGTGGCAAATATCGTCTGCCCGTCAAGCTCCAGAAAACAATACTCTGCCATAATCGGGAATTCCAGCACCATTTGATCCACTTCCGTGTCACAATTTCCCCGCACGCACAAAATATTTTTCTTCAACGGATTAAGCATTGCAATGACATCCTTCGGCGCATACTCCCTCGGCAAATCATTTCTCGGCCCATGATAAAGAATGTCACCGAGTAAAAGCAGGCGGTCGGCTCCCTCTCGCTCAAAAGCCTTCACCATCTTCCGGCAGTAAAATGCCGAGCCATGAATATCTGACGCAATCATTAATTTCATTTTTGCCTCCTTGCAACATAAAACGCCTCGCCGTCATCCAGCCGATACGCCGCCAAATTTCCTCCGAACACGCAGCCGCAGTCAATCGCGATATGCACGTATTCATCGTACAACAAAGGCCTTTCGTCCGCGCGGATTCCAAACGTGGGCGTATGTCCCGTGACCAGAAACGTGCTTTCATCCTCAAAATACCGTCTTTCATAGTCCGCCCTATGAAAAATCAACTCCGCCAAATCATACGACGGAAGCTCCTCCACGACAGCACCGTCCCTCATATACACAAGCACTTCGTCCTGTACTTGCGGCTCACTCGCATCCATCCCACCCGGCACCGGCGGCTCATCTGCATCCCGCTCATCACGTACCGACAGTTTGCCCACGCCCGTCTCATCTCGTACCAATGGTTTGCTCACGCCCGTCTCATCTCGTACCAATGGTTTGCTCACACCCGTCTTATCTCGTATCGGCATGTCCGCATGTACCAAAATATACCGTCTTCCCTTCATCTCAATTTCCTCCATCACGGTACATTCTTCCAAATATTCCAAGACGGCCTCCCGCTCCTCTTTGTCCAGTCTGGAAAACTGGTTCACGGTCGTGCCTCCTCCGTCTTCCATCCAATACATGTAATCCACAAAGTCCTCCTGGGACAAATGTGACTCAAAATTTTCTTCCGTAATCTCCACGTTCAGCTTTTTCAAAACAGTCAAGGCCATATAATCATGATTCCCAAGCATGGGATATACATTCGGCCGCGTCATTAAATCCAGTAACAACGAAATCGGATCCGAACCACGATCTAACATGTCTCCGAGGATGTATAACTCGTCTTGCCCTGAAAATTCAATCAATTTCAACAATTCTAAAAATTCCTGATAACAACCGTGGATGTCCGACATCACATAAACCATAAACTTATTCTTCCTTCTTATTGAGATAACGATAGATGGTCGGTACGGACACTTGTAGCTGCTTGGCCAGTTCCGTTACGGCTCCCTTCATCGAAAGTATACCATCTGCCTTTAACGAATGTACGATATGTACCTTTTCCCGAACACTCATACGCTCCGGCGGAATCGCGCTCTGCGCGATGGTATCCATAATCCGCGCGCACATAATCCCGTCCACGGAAACATCCAGATTTTCACTGACCCCCGTCGTATCCGGAGCGATTAAATTAAATTGCTCCAACAATGCGTGAATTGCCAGTTCCGTCCCTTGTACATTGCTTACATTTTTATTTACACAAAGCAGGCCGATGAGCCGGCCCTCATTTTTAATATAGTAAGTCGATGACAAAAAATCGCGCCCCTTGCTGCGCCCGGAATAATTTGCCACATAATCGCTGTTATTCGCTTCGTCCAGAGACAAATCCGTCATCGGATCCCCGATATTTCTTCCGGACAGATTGTTGCAGATGGCAACTACGGAATGCTCCGGATCCGTGATGTCATGAGCCACCACCTCGCATCCCGTTCCCAATACCTCCGACAAAAACGGAACCATGGCGATATGCAAGTTCAAAACCTCTTGATCAGTCAAACAAACACCTCCTACTCCTATTCAAACTGAATTTCTTTTCCCCTGACTTTTCAATTTCCAACAAATTTAATGCCACTAAACCTATCATAATACACTCGCGACAATTCCGCAAGAGATAGCGTTGGTAAAATATTCCTCGTTTATGAATAAAGCTACAATTCAGCCCGCGTTAACGCGGCGCTGAATTGTAACGAATAAAAGGACGCGAACCACTTATAGACGGTTCGCGTCCTTTGCCATTCAATAAAACATCCTCTATATTCTATATTTACTTTTCGGCAATCGCCTCAATCTCGCACAGTACCCCTTTGGGCAAGTCCCTCACCGCGACGCAACTGCGCGCCGGCTTACTTGAAAAATATTTTGCGTACACTTCGTTAAAAACGGCAAAATCATTCATGTCCGCCAGAAAGCAAGTCGTCTTAAACACCCTGCCAAAGTCACTTCCGGCCGCCTCCAAAATCGCCCCGACGTTCTTACAGCTTTGCTCCGCCTGTGCGGCAATTCCGTCCGGCACGCTCCCGTCCTGCGGATTTACCGGAATCTGTCCCGAAGTAAATACCAGGCCGCCCACTTCGTAGCCTTGCGAATAAGGGCCGATTGCCCCCGGCGCGTTTTTCGTCTCAATCACTACCATAATTAACATCCCTCCAATGCTTTCTTCAAAATGTCACACGCTTCCACCACGACGCTGCGCGGACAGCCCAGGTTCACGCGTCCAAACCCGGTCGCGTCCGCCACAAAGTTGTCATCGCCGTATTCCAGGTACAGTCCCGCGCCGGAAATTTTACGGTCCAGCTCGTCATCCGTCATGCCGTAGGCCCTGAAATCAAGCCATGCCAGATAAGTCCCTTCCGCCACACGGAATTTGATTTTCGGCAGGTTTTCACTCAAGAACTTTTCCAAATAGGCAAAGTTTCCGTCCAAATACTCGCACAGTTCATCCACCCAGTCGTCACACTCCCCGCCATAAGCACCGATCACGGCCTCCATGGACAATGGATTCGGAGAACCGCAATAACGGCTGTCGTCATGTGCCGCTTTAAATTCTGGGTCATAGGTAATCACATACGCATGCGCCAGCCCCGCGATGTTAAACGTTTTTGCACACGACGTCGTCGTGATGATCCTTGGATCCTGCGGATACAACGTGGTCAGGGAAATCATTTTCTTATTGCGGCGAATCAGGTCATGGTGAATTTCATCCACGAAAATCTTTACATTGTTCGCAAAACATATCTCGGCCAGCTTGCGAAGCTCTTCCTCCGTCCACACGCGGCCGCTCGGATTGTGCGGGCTGCACAACACCAGCAAGGTATTTTCCGGCTTCGCGCACTCTGCCTCCAACTGCTCCCAGTTTATCGTATAATAACCGTCATTATTTACCAGGCTTAAGCCTACGGCCTTGCGATCATATTCGCTGATGGGATTCCATAAATACGTGTAGCTCGGCGTAAATACCATGATTCCGTCCCCGTCCTTGGTCTGGCTTGCCAAAACCTCTCGGTAAATGTCTACCACGGCACTGGAAATCGAAATATTGTCCGCCGTGGTTTCGATTCCATGGCGGCGTTTCAGCCAGCCGCATACCGCGTCCGTGTAGCTTTTCGGCAATTCGTAGCACGCATATGCCAGAATACGTTTGTCCACCCGTGCGCGAATCGCGTCGAGGATCGGTTCCGGGCAGGCAAAGTCCATGTCCGCCACCCACATCGGAATATATTTTTCCGGCAGGTACGGGCAGTACGCCTGATCGTACTTCAAACTGTTCGTGTTTTTACGCTCAATGATTTCATCAAAATTATATTTACCCATTATTTCAACCCCTTTCCATTTTAATTGCTCTTTCTTTCGGTTCTTTTTCCCAATTAGTTTTCGCTTTTCGCATGATGGTGCTGCTCCATAAACCATGCGGACGTCTTGCCAGCCTTCAGGCGGCGGTCCACGATGATACAGCAAGCCAGACCCGCGACGGCGAACGCCAGGCACATTCCAAACACATAGTAATATCCGTTGGTACCATTTGCCTCAATCATGTTTCCGGCAATCGTGTAGCAGAACGTGTCCGGAATCGTCATAATCAGGCTTTCAATACCTACCGAAGTACCGAACAAGAACACCGGCATCTCAATATTCGTCAAAACGGTGCTGGAAATCGCACTGCGCCCTTTCACGGAGAACGCAAGCCACAGTAAATAGGAACGAACCGCCCCGAAACGGGTCGCCAACGCGCCCGCGATCAAGGGGGCCACAATGCCGACACCATGATTCGTCACCGTGGACAACGCGGTGGCAACCGCCTCGGACATGCCGAACGCGTCCACCATCAACGGAGCAAGATAGGCGATTCCGATATATCCCGTATAGCCCAACCCGATTGCCAGCCAGACCAGCCATTGATCCGGGTCGCGGAAAAGAATCAGGACGTTCTTCAGCGTAAATCCACCCTCGTTTTCCTTTTTCATTTTAACGAAGTCTTCCTTCGTTGTCTTATCTACCATCGGCAGCGTGACGACGACAAGCACGTTCATCACCAAGCAGATAACCAGAATCACACGCACGCCGGCGATGGAGGCGAATGCCGCGACGGCCGCGGAGGCCGCAAAACCAGTAAGTAATGCCGACACGGCTATCACCAGGTCGAGCCATGCGAAAATCTGGTTTGACTCCTCGTTGGTTCCCAACCCTGCCAGCAGCTTTGCCATCGGGCTCCACATCGGCAGCAATGCAAATGCACAGAAGCAGATAACGGACGGGATAAACCCTGGGCTCATCAGCAGGATGACTGACAAGATAACACAAACGCTGCAAGAAAACATCATCATGATCTTCGGCCGCATCAAGTCCGTAACAAATCCATTGTAGAACTAGGCGACTACCGCCGCCACACCAACCGCCGACAAGATAAGTCCCATCTGGCTGTCCGACAATCCGTTCGCCTCTTTGTAAATCACATAATAGTCACGGGCAAGATACTGCAGGATTCCTAGTGCGTTGTACGCCATGCCGCACACGATTATTGCCAGCCATTGCTTGCCGTTTAATCTTACTTTTGTCTTTTTGGTTTCTTCCATGAGTCTTTCTCCTCTCTAAACTCTCATGCGCCTGACGGCGCACCATCATAACACGAAACTGCATATTTTGTGCTTACGCACGTTTTGTTGGCACAAACCCAACCCCACGCGGGAGATTCCCTTCCTCCTTCACGTGATAAAAACTTTATTTGCGCAATAAAAGTTTTATCATTTACTATTTTCACAAAATATGGCTTTTCTTTTTGTGCACATTGCATAATTTCCGCCACAATCCTTTCCATGTTACAACTTGAAGCCGGAAGAGTCTTGTGATATCGTAAGCACATGGACGCAACAGTACATTTTCAACGGGAAAGGCGTGGACAGTCATAAAGAATTTGATACATTAAAGGTATCCCGATATCCCTGATACAGAAAGCACCTGAACCAGCATAATGTAATTCATATCTCATTTAATGAAATGCCAGATGAGGTTGCCACTTATGCACAATATATCAATCGGATAAAAATGCTGTTGCTTGATGACCTGACGATGGCATATCCAAATGCGAAGATTAGAGAAACGGATGCCGTGTGGGATGCCCTAAAGAAAGTGTATGCATATTGCAATGGCGAAAAATTCATCTTTGTACTGGATGAGTGGGATTATATCTACCACCAGGATTTTGCTGCTGATGCAGACAGGGCGAGTTTCACAAAATTTCTCAGCAACTTGCTGAAGGACAAAGCCTATGTGGAGATGGCCTATATGACGGGAATCCTGCCGATTGCCAAGTATTCCAGCGGCTCCGAACTAAATATGTTTTTTGAGTATTCGATGGCTACAAGAGCGAAATACAGTGAATACTTCGGATTTACCGATGAAGAGGTGGACGATTTATATCAGAAATACCTACGGACCGAGAGCGAACCAAGAATAACCCGCGAAGGGCTGGAGCAATGGTATGACGGCTATCAGACGGCGGGAGGAAAGAAGTTGTATAATCCCCAGTCTGTAATCGGCGCGCTGAGCGATAATCAGTTGGGCAGCTACTGGACAAGTTCAGGGACATGAGTGAAAAAGAAGAGGTGACGGTTATGGCCAGGACGGTTGCTATTGGCAAACAAGATTTTGAAAAAGTGATTACGGAAGACGTTTTTTACGTGGACAAGACGAAGTTTATCAAGGAATGGTGGGACGGCAGGGACGACGTGACGTTAATCACCCGCCCCAGGCGGTTCGGCAAGACACTAAACCTTAGCATGGTGGAGAAGTTTTTCTCCGTAAAATATGCGGGACGGGGTGACTTGTTCGAAAACTTGTTCATCTGGAACGAGGAAGAATACCGCGAACTGCCTGAACGAGGACGAAAAGTGTGAATTCAAGAAAATATCCGTTGACATGGAAGAAGATTTGGCAACAAATTCCTTGAACATGTTGTCCAATTATCTGGCACGTTATTATGGTAAGAATGTCATTATTTTGTTGGACGAATATGACACGCCGATGCAGGAAGCCTATGTGTGCGGTTATTGGAAAGAACTTACTTCCTTTATGCAGAGCTTGTTCAACGCCACGTTCAAGACGAACCCATACCTGGAAAGGGCCTTAATGACCGGCATTACGAGGGTGAGCAAGGAATCCATTTTTTCCGACTTTAATAACCCGAAAGTGGTAACCACGACCTCGGAAAAATACGAGGATTCTTTTGGATTCACGCAAGAGGAAGTCTGGGAGGCGTTAAAGGAATATGGTCTCTATGAAGAGCGCGAAAACGTCAGAACGTGGTATGACGGCTTCACCTTTGGCAAAAAACGGGACATTTATAATCCTTGGTCCATCATCGGTTATTTGGATAAACGAAAGTTCACCACATATTGGGCGAACACGAGCAGTAACAGCCTGGTCGGGAAACTGATTCGCGAGGGCAGCGCGGACGTAAAAATTACCATGGAAGACTTGCTGGCAGGCGGAACGCTCCACGCAAAGATTGACGAACAGATTGTGTACAATCAACTGGATAATGGCGAGGACGCGGTTTGGAGCCTGCTTTTGGCGAGCGGATATTTGCGCGTGGAAAGCTACGAAATCAATGAAGACGGGGAGGAAAACTACGAACTAAAACTCACCAATAAGGAAGTCGTCCTTATGTTCAAGAGAATGATAAACGGCTGGTTTCAAACGCCCGCGTCGGCGTATAACGCATTTATCAGAGCCTTGCTTTCTGGGGACGTGGAGGCCATGAACGCCTATATGAACCGAATTACTTCCACGACATTTAGTTTCTTTGACGCTGGAAACGGTTCAACGGAGGAATCAGAACCGGAACGCTTACCCTCTGGGAAAGCGACCGCTAAGGGTTTGATAGAACCAAACCCAAGCGTCTGCTTTTACCACGGCTTCGTGCTTGGGCTGATGGTCGATTTGTCAAAACGTTACAAAATTACTTCAAACCGGGAAAGCGGTTACGGGCGGTACGACGTGATGCTGGAACCACGAAACAAAGAAGACGATGCCATCATCATCGAGTTCAAGGTCTGCCGGACGGCGAAAAAACAGACGCTTGAAGAAGCCGTGAATGAGGCCTTGAAGCAGATAGAGGAAAAGAATTACACGGCAAATCTGGAAGATGCAGGGATAGGATCAGAAAGGATTCGGAAATACGGATTCGCGTTCGAGGGAAAAAAGGTTTTGATTGGAGAATAATAAGAAACAATCACAAGGGGGAGGGGGAGCGGCCACGCAAATCAAGCGGCCTACCCCCCCTCTTTCCTTATCATTTTACCCTTGTTTACCCAACATCCGGTGCGACACCACCAATATTTCATGCGCCAGCATGGGAAACGCCGCCAGGATCATCAACACGAACCATTCTTCCATGGACAGCATGGCCGTCCCGAACCATTGTACCAGGACGGGAACCTCCGTCACCGCCAGTTGCAATGAAAATCCTACCACGAACGCCACCGCCATCAGGGAGTTGAACGTGCGCCGTTTTGAAAACACCGAGCTTCTCACGTCCTGCATCCCGAGCGCGTGGAACAGCTGCGACATTCCCAGTACAGTAAACGCGTAGGTCTGCGAGCGCGCC
>CATLEQ010000018.1 GCA_949915905.1 uncultured Lachnospiraceae bacterium
CTTTTATTCATGGTGATGTCGCCGTCAGGCGACATGTCAGTTCAGGAAAAGAAAGGAGAACATATGACAAAAAATAATAATTTCATAATGTTGCCAACCGTAGATTTCTGCTTTAAAGAATTAATGCAAAATCCCAAGGTGAGAAAAGGCTTCATCGCCGCCTTGTTAAAAATTCCTCCAACGGAAATCAAAGAGACAAGATTGCGGCCAACGATACTGGAGAAGGAAGCTGCACATGACAAACTTGGTATTCTGGATGTCTATGTCGTAATGGAAGATGAGACGCAGATAGATATGGAAATGCAAGTCGCCCCCTATGAATATTGGGAAAAACGGGTGTTGTTCTATCTGAGCAAAATGTACACACGGCAAATAAAATCCGGGGAACCTTACGACAATTTAAAAAAGTGCATCCACGTCAGTATCTTAAATTTTATACATATTCCGGATGACAAGTGTTATCACACCATCAATTTTCGGGATGAGGAAACGGGAAATTTTTATAGTGACTTGTTTGAGTTCAAAATTCTGGAACTTCCCAAACTCCCACCTGACACCTCGGACTGTGGGGACATTATTCGTTGGATGCGGTTCTTTGGCGGAAAGAAGAAGGAGGAATTTGCAAAGATGGCGAAACAAGACGAATACTTGGAAGAAGCATATCAGACTCTTTTAAAACTCAGTGCAGATGAGAAAAAACAGCTGGAGTACGAGGCAAGGGACAAGGCCTTACGAGATTACAATTCCCAGATGCAAAGCGCAAGGAGGCAGGGCGAAATGCGTATTAACACTCTGAACCGCCTGCTTGCAGAAAATAATCGTGCCGATGATATTCTCAAAGCAGCGCAGGATTCAAATTATCAGGATAAGCTTATGAAAGAATTTGGACTATAAGTTTTAAAGAAACTCTTAAAGAACGCAAAACGGACGAATCAAGGTGTGGTTTCGCCTCACTGACTAATTGACGTGCTCCCTTCTAAGTAGGCAAGTAAACTAAAACTTGTTACTTAGAAGGGAGCACATCTATCCACTTTTTTCATCTTCGATACTCTCTTTCATATATTCCAAGAGATTTTCACACCTTCTCCGTCATCATCCGGATAATCGTCTGATCCGTCTCCCTCATGCCGACGCTGGCCAGCGTATTAACGTTGCGGATGGTATTTTCCACGCCCTTCACCACGATGCCTTCCCCGCCGTAAAACTGACTGCCGTTCATCTGCATCTGCATCCCTAAAAGCCCCGCCTCGACGGCCGAAGCGATTTTCGCGGCACAGCTCGCCTTCGCCCCGTCGCAGATCATGCCCGAGTCAATGGCCAGCGTATTGACAATCGTATGCGTGATTTCCTCATATCCGCCGCCATAGAGATACATGATGCCCGCCGCGGCCCCGCAACCCGCGCTCGTCGCGCCGCAATAGGCCGAAAGCGGCCCGATGCCGGTCTTCAGGTGAATCGTCACCAGGTTGGAAATCAAGAGCGCACGGTAAAGCACATCCTGCGATACGTGAAGCTCCCTCGCATAGACGATGACCGGCAACGAGGCCGTCAATCCCTGGTTCCCGCTGCACGAATTGATGACGACCGGAAGCTCGCAGCCGTTCATTCGGGCATCCGACCCTGCTGCCGCATAGGCCTTCGCCCGGTTGTGAATGCTGTTCCCGTAAGATTTCATAAGGATTCTGCCAATATTGGCACCATAATTGCCCTTAAGGCCCTCGTCCGCGATTGCCGTATTGTATTCGATCTGCCGCGCAAGTGTCTCGCTTACATCCCCAAGCTCCGCGCATCCTGCAAATTCCACGATTTTCTCGACGCTTAAAAGACTTCTGTCCGTATGGTGCGTGCAGGTTCTCTCTACATATTCTTTCTTAAGCAGAATCTCCCCGTCCCGCTCCAGATAAATGACGTTCGTGTGGAACCCGGCAATCTCGGCGACCGCCGTATGTCCCTCGCCAAATAAACGTACCTCGATATGGAACACGTACGCCTTCTCGGACTTTTCAATCATAAATTCTGCCTCGTTCCGATACGCTGCAATCGCTTCAATCTGCTTTGGCGTGACATTTGCCAGCACCTGAAGCTCCACTTCCGGATTGCCCGCCACGATTCCCGCCGCTGCCGCGCTGTCGATGCCAATCTGTCCCCCTGTGTTTGGCACGACGACACTCTTTACATTTTTGATAATATTGGCACTCGCCTTGACCTCTACCTTTTGTGCCGCGCACCCGAGCGCCTTTTTTGCCAACGCCGCGCAGTAGGCGACCGCAATCGGCTCGGTACATCCCATCGCGGGCACAAGTTCCTCCTTAAGAATTTGCACGTATTCCTTATAAATCCTTTCCTCCATGACATACCTCCCTCTTATGATTCAAGAACGCCACCGGCGTTCTTGCGGCGGCGCACAAGTCAGCTATGCTGACAAAATACATCTTTGTGCGCCTGCCATCCGCCGGAGGCATATCAGATGGGGGATTGACTCCCGCCACTGATACAAATATGTTACTCACCGCCTATAGAGGCGGGAGTCATTCCTCATCTGATTTAGATCTGCAAATTCGCGCTCCGCTGTTTCAACCGTTCCACGATTTCTTTTTGCTTTTCCCTGCTGAGCATGATTTCCTCCTTAAGGCCCTCCAGGGAAAGCGCGTACGTGCGCTTCACCGAATCGATGCGGACGGACGAAACCTTGTCGAGATTGACGATAAAGGATTGGTAGCAGCGGAAAAAGGAGCTGTCCGCCAAAAGCCGTTCCAACTCGTCCATGCTATAATTCAGAACCTCAATCTCCGTGCCGTCCACGCATACGATTTTCTTTTTACGGTTACTACATTCAATATAAAGGATATCGCTGAATTTTGCAATCTGATAGCCAAATTTATTTTTTATCATCAGGCTGCGGTTTTCTGATTCCCGCTTGATGCAAATCATGTTGAACAGATAGGAAAGCCTCTGCACGACTTGTTGAAAACGTAAAACGTCCATCGGAATGGTAAAAAAAGCGGACGCACCCAGTCCCTGCGTCCAATAAGCGTCCTTTACTTCCTCCGAATAAGGGACGGCCAACAAATCCGGTTTTTGCATACACAAATAACTCACCATGAACGAACCGTCCCCACTGTATCTTGGGTCACCAACAGAGAGGCAGACAAAAAGCACGTCCACAGCATGGCTCAGGACGTAGTCATTGGCCAAGTTCACGTCGTCAAATTCGGCAACCACCTCGAACAAGCGGTACATCTCCAAAATATTGGCCAGTTCACTGCGCATCCCCACATCCTTGTCCACCAAAACCATCTTCATTTTCATTTTTCGTCATCACTCCATGCAATAATTACGAAACGCCTCCAACATCTTGTCCGCGTCCCCTTCATAATAGGCATAATAGCCCACGGCGAACGGCCCGTGCACCTCGACGTTCAACACCTGGTTCGCCATCCACTCGATTTGCCTTTCCTCAAGGCCGTCCTGATACTTCAAAAACAACTCGTCATCCTCACTTAAATTGTCCAGATCCCACCAGTAGAGCTCAATTTCACTGTACAATCTCGCGTCGCTGGCAATGCCATCGACCAAGAGGTCATATTCCGTGTTTTCAATCACGCCCTCTTCGACAAAATATTCTGCCAGGTCGTCAAGCGTCTTGTCCCAAATGGGGTTGTCCGCCGCCAGATTTCCCTGCGCCCTGATGTTTGACGGGGGCACAAAGTCCGGGGTCAACGCCGTGAAAATGAGCATCCCGGAAAATAACGCGAGCAAAAACACGCTAAACGCGATGGTAAACTTCCTCATACGGCCGCCTCCTTTTTTGGCACTCCCGCCATCTGCACTCCCGCCGTCTGCATTTCCACGAACGAGCAGTACGTGGGGCTTTTTTCTCCCACTTCTTCCAAAGTCCCGCACGCCTCGACCCTGCCGCCATTCATGACGATGACGTAATCCGCACGCCCGACTTCCTCCATGTCATGCGAAATATAAATCACCGTCTCCGAACGCTTTTGCACGAGCCGCATGATCTGGTTCGCCGTCTGGTAATCCAGACTCGCCGTCGCCTCGTCCAGAATCAGGTAACGCGGTTTCGTAATCAACGCGCGGGCAATGGCAATCCGCTGCCTCTGGCCGCCGGAAAGATTCGTTCCCATCTCACTGACAAGCGTATCATATCCTTGCGGCAATGTCAAAACAAATTCATGAATTTCCGCCTGCTTCGCGGCGGCAATGACCTCGTCCTGGGAAATTTCCCCCTTCACCCCGTACGTAATGTTGTCGCGGATCGTCCCGGAGAAAAGAGGCGTGTTCTGCAACACGTAAACGAACTGCCCGCGCACGAACCGCATCGAAAACTCGTCAAGCGGCACGCCCCCGATGGATATCGTGCCGTCATTCGGCGCATAAAACCCTTGCAGCAATTTCAGCACGGTCGATTTTCCGCTGCCGTTGCCGCCGATAATCGCCGTCTTTTTATTTTGCGGAATCGTAAAGCTGACATCCTTCAAAATCAAATTTTCCTCGTCATATCCAAAAGTGACGTTCTCAAAACGCAGCTCCCTCGCGCCGCCGGACAAGTCCTCGCCGCCGTCAAGCCTCTCCGCCTCCAAATCAAGCAATGCATTCACATGCCGCAGACTTCCCTGCGTCCCTTTCACCACCTGGTAATCCGTCAAAAGCTCCGCCATGTAACGGTTGATATTGCCGACATAAGCACTTGAGGCATTGATTCCATTGGCTTCCAATTGTCCTTTGCGTATCAGGGACGAACCGCCGAATGCCAAAATCACGGTCGACAAATTCGTGTACAAGGAATTTAAAATCACCTGGAACTGTGACGCGAACACATAATAAATGTCGGCGCGGTAACGGCTCTCGATTGCCTCCTGCCCCATCTTCACTTCCTGCTCCTCCAGCCCTTGCACCTTGACGTACTTCGATGCCGCAAGGTGCTCAGAAAACCAGGCCGTCATGACGTTTAACGCCTCGTAGCGTTTCTGAAGCGACTTGTATTCCAGCCTGCCTACGAGGAAAAATACCAGGACGGCGACGGGTGCCGCCGCCAACATGTAAAACGCAATGGTGCCATTGTATTGTATGAACACGGCGCACGCCCTTGCGAACGCATAAATGGAGGATGCCGCCAGAAATATCATCGACAATGCCGAGCTCGCCTGCTCCACGTCGTTCGTGACGCAGGAAATCAGCTCGGACGGCCGCTCCTTGTCGATGTTCTTTTGCGGCAAATGGAGGATTCTGCGCCAAAGCATGGATTGCGAGCGCATCGTCACCGTCTTTGCGCCATAATCGGTAAATACCGCCTGCAGTGCCATTACCACCGCGCTTATGACGCTGAAAAGAGCGTAAGCGATAATCACCGAATTCGTAAGCTCGCCGCTATTGACCTGAATCGTGATTTCCGAGACCTTAATGACTAATTCTGCGCTGACCATTCCTAACAAGGCCGCCAGAACATAAAAATGCCAGGGAATGCGAAACCGCGTATAAAATTGAAAAAATGGCCTCCAAACCTTATTCTTCTTCACCGCCTGCACCCCCTTCGTCAGACTCCAAAAGTTCTTTTAAGTACTTGTTCTTTTCCCGCATTTCGGCAAACGTGCCCTGCTCCTCTATCTCTCCCCGACCCATCACGATGACATAATCGGCCTGCGACACCGCCTGGCGCAAAAACGCATGGGCGATGGCCAGCTTTTGCATCTGGCCGCCGGAAAGATTGGATCCGCTCTCCGACAAGGGCGTGTCATAAAGCAGCGGCAGTGACTGGATGAATTCGTCAAGCCCCAATTTCTTGCAAATCTCGTCCAGTTCCCCGTCCGCCACTTCCCGATCAAGCCCCATCACCAGATTTTCCCGAATCGTGCCGGAAAACAACACGGCCTCCTGCGTAATATAAGTAACCGAGGAACGATAACTTTTCTTGTTAAATGTTTCTATGTCTTCTCCGCCGATACAAATCTTCCCTTCTCCTGGCGGATACAGCCGGTGAATCAGGTTCAGCAAAGTTGTCTTCCCGCTGCCCGACTTCCCGATGATGGCCGTCATCTGCCCTCGCGGAATCGTCAAATTCAAATGTTCAAACAAGGGCTTTTCCCCGAATCCGAAAGACACGTCCCGAAATTCGATATTTCCCTCCAACGCCTTCGCGTCCGCCCCCTCGGAAATATCCTCGCCCTTCCGGCTCATGACGTCACTGATTCGAAGCGTGCTCCCTTGCGTCAGCCCGGCCCGCGCCTGATTCACCTTGTTGCCCAGTCCGAACTGCATCTGTCCGGCCAGGACGGCGATGATGACCTGCAATGGCAAAATCACGAACAGCGCGAGCATGAGCCTGTAGTTATAAGAATAAATTCTCTGAAAGATTAAGACGGACGAGTACAGCGTCGTCACGAACTCGACAAACACCTGCATCACGAGCTGGCTCACCGCGGCAACGTCTGTCGTGATACGCGAAATCATTTCCTTTGGCTGAATGTCCTGATAAAATGAAAACGGCAAATGTACGACGCGCTCCCAGAGCGACCGCCGCAGGTTGCGGTCAATCCGCGCCGTGCAAATGCCCGACACGATTCCCGATATACTCGAAATGACAAGTGAGACCACGGTGAAAAGAATAAAAGGCAAAATCACGCCCGTAAGGCTGACGTTACCGGCAAACATTTCCGCCGTGTACTCCGTCACCTCCAGCCCGACATTCATAAGGAACATCGAAACAACGATATACGCTACAATCCAGACATACGGCAGCCTGGCCCTTCCCAACATGGAGAAGAACTTTCGCATCGTCTCCCCCAGGCCCGCCTTGATTTCATTTTCTCCCATAATCCCACCCCGACATCATTTTTAAAGAAACGAATAAAACGCTTGCGTTTTATTCGTTTCTTGCGCCGGATGCGCGCCACAAAGCGGCACGTTTCCATTGTGCATCCGTGCGCATCATATCGTACTACTCTGCCATCGCTTCAAACAGCGCGAGCGCCTTGTCGGCAACTTCTGCAACGGCGAACTCGCCGCCCGTATTGTCCGTAACGTACCCTTCCGTGACGTTGATGTCGATGGCATTGTTCTCATCCGCGATGACTCCGCCCTCTTTCAAATATGCAACCACTTCGTCATAAGATGCCGTCTTGGCACTCGGTCCGTTTGCATCGGCCCCGCCTCCCGACTTGTCTGCATCCGTCTTATTGGCATCGTCCTTGTCATCCGTGCCCTGCCCGGCCTGGTTCGTATCTTGCTTTGTGTCCGGCTCCTTCGCGTCATCCTTCCCGCACGCGCATAGCACCGCGACCGCGAGTGCCCCTACAAGTAACATGGCAATGATTTTTTTACGCATTTTCATTTTCTTCTCCTCCTGAATCCTTCTAAGTTATAAATTTCTCCCGTACTAATACAGATTCCATACTAATACAGATATCTGCCAATGATTTCGCGCAACGCCTCGTCGGACAAAAAGCCGACATGCTCCTCCTTGCGCTCCCCGTCCTGATAAAAATGAAGCGTTGGAACCGCGTGAATGTCAAACCGGTTTCCCAGTTGCGGACACTCCGTCGTGTTCACCTTGACAATGTTCACAAACGGAAGTTCCGCCTCAATATCTTCGAGCACCGCGCTTAACATCTTGCATGGCACGCAGGTCGTCGAAAAAAAGTCAACGACCACGAACCCCTCTTTCGTCAATTCGTCAAAATTTTCCTCCGTCGCAAATTGAATCGCCATACCTCTCCCCTCCTTTCTCCCTCACCGGTATAAATTTTCTTTCAAATACTCCAACACTTTGTCATCATAATAGTTCGTATAATAATCAATTTCAAACAACTCATACGAATGGGCGGCACGACACTCCGCAATCGGACGTTTCCAAATGTCTGCCTGCTCTTTCATAAACTCCTCGTATTCCCCGCGAATCGCGTCACACGATACTCCTTCCGTCGTGACGGGCTGCGCCGTCCCGGAAATTTCCGCCGTCTCCGCGACGGATTGTGTCGCTCCGGCCATCTGCGTTACCCCGGCGGCAAGCCCCCTCCCCAGAAGGGAAAGCCGACATGTGTCCCATGCGTCATATTGAATTGAGGCTACCAACTCCTCATAAGACTTTACGGGAATTCTTCCGTCGAACTCTTTTGCCGTCATTTTTTCCAGCTCAAAACCGTCAAACCCGGCAAGCCCCCTAAGCGCGTTTAACCTCATCTCCACGTACTTCTGCCAATCTTCCTTTGACAAGAGTATCCTGCTCTTTTCCAACACGGTTCGCTGAACGTACCGCAGCACTTCGTAGCTATCCTCCCTAAAAACCTCCTCAAGCTGCTGCCGCTTTAGGTACGCCCGGTATTCCTCCATCGTGTCCACATGTTCCAGAGAAAGCTCCCGCACGAATTCATCACATAACGCCGGAATCCGCTTGTTCTTCACGGAAAGAATTTTCACGCCGACATCTTGTCCGTCCCGCTCGAAAGAAAAGGCGTCCCCCTCCTTTTTCCCAAGCAGGGCGGCCTCGAATTCCTTGTCAAAAAGGTTCGAGCCAACGGTCAGATTCAACTCGTCATGCCGAAACTTTGGAAGCCTTGAGGCGAAGCTGCAGCACACGATGTCACCTGCCGCCACGCTCCCGCCGCTCGCCCATGTGACATGCTTGTTCAAAAGCCGCGACATGCTTTTTTCAATTTTCTTTTCATCCACGACAAACGTTTTTTGGTACTGCGAAATATCCACGTCCTGGTATGGATACGCGTCCAACACACATGATTTCATATACTACTCCCATTCACACATGTACTTTGACGAACCCGGAGGGTTCGCCCGCCCCAAAGGGGCATGCTTTAAGGTATGCCCGGCCGGGTATACTTTAACGCACTAACGTATTGATAATTATACAGAAAATGAAGCCGCAACGAAATATGCGATGCACATTCTGTACAAGAAATGGTATATTCTGTCGAGAACAAATTTTATGAACGGCATCATTGACAGTAAAATATTTTAACGTATAATATACTATATATCAAAAACACAAGGAGATTTATCATGACGGCAATTGAACTTGGCATTTTAGACTGGATTCAAACATTACACACCCCGTTTTTGGACGCGTTCATGTCCGCTTTCACGAAACTGGGTGACGCAGGGATTATCTGGATTCTTTTGACACTTGTCCTGCTCCTCTTCCCCAAGACACGCAAAACGGGCCTCGTCCTCATGGCCGCGTTGTTGGTGGACGTGGTCTTGTGCAACGGCATCCTCAAAAATTTGGTGGCAAGGACGCGCCCCTTTGACGTGAATACCGCCGTCTCGCTTTTGGTGGCGAAACCCCATGACTTTTCATTCCCGTCGGGCCATACCGCCGCCTCCTTCGCGTCCATAGCGGCATTGTACCTTGTAAATCGGGACGGCACCCGCCTGGGAGTGCCCGTCCGCTCAACCAATATCTTATGGAAAGCGGCACTGGTAGTCGGATGCCTGCTGGCATTTTCCAGATTATACTTGTACGTACATTTCCCGACCGACATTTTGGGCGGGATACTCGTGGGAATCCTATCCGGCTACCTCGGCTATCAGATTTGTATTCGGCTGGAATCCAGGCGTATGGATAAAAATGGCAAATGATGGAGGCTAAATCATGCTGACCAAACAACAGACGGAAGATTTTTTAAGGAAACTGGACCCGATGGAAAAGTTGATGAAATATGCATATGAACACGGCGAAAACATTGCCTGGCCACACGAACTAAGCGAGGAACAGATCGTTTCCTACAAGGCCGTTCTGAACGATATTTTACAAGATTATGACAAGGACTGTGAGTTATACAAAATTTGCGGGTTTTCGTATAATCGCTTTCCTCCCGTTTACGAAAAACCGGATTCTCATACCCAAGGGCATCCCTTAACGCACACCCCTGCGGGGCGGGCGAATCCTCCGGGTTCGTCAAGGTATACGCACACGCACATGACGCACTTTGACTATTCCCTCGAAAACGGGAAAAACCTATGTATCGTGCGGCATAACCGTTATGCCCCGGCGAGCATGCACGACCATGAATTCATTGAATTGTCGTATGTATTTTCGGGAAAATGCCATCACGATTTTACAACATCGAAAGGCTCGCACTCCGCAAATTCGGCATCCGTCGGCACATCCTGCACGTCCGTCGACATGGCGGAAGGAGAACTCATTATCATCCCGCCGGGCATGACGCACCAGATTGCCGTTTATGACGGCAGCGTCATTCTCAACATTCTCGTAAACCGCAACACGTTCCAGGGCGTGTTTTTACAAAACTTGCCCAGCGGGAATCTTTTATATCAGTTCTTCTGGCAAATGATTTTTTCAGAGGGGGAAAGCAGCTACCTGATTTTTAAAAAGACCGACAAGAACCAGATTCGGGATTATGTGGTGCAACTGGTCATGGAATATGTGGTGGAAGCACCTTACACCCCACAAGTGTGCGAACATCTTTTAGGCATCCTTTTCCTTAAGCTGATGGAAAGCGCGAAGGAGACCTCTCTCTCCCCGCATCTGCCAAAGGGAGCGGAGCAAATCGCACCGATGATTCTTTACATCCAAAAGAATTATCAAAAACTGACGCTGGAAGAACTCGCTTCGGAATTTCATTATTCCCGGGCGAACATCAACAATATTTTCAAGAAATATACCGGGACCACCATCCGCCAGTATACGAAGAAGCTGCGCCTGCAAAAAGCCGAACGGCTTTTGCAGGACAACAGACTCTCCGTGGAAGAGATTTCCATGGAGGTGGGATACAACGACATCTCGTACTTTATCGAACAATTTAAAACCTGCTATGGGATGACGCCGCTGCAATATCGAAAAAGCAATACGTTCAAAGGATAAGATTAATCGCTGTTGTCCCTGGGGACATTTCGCCCTTCCCTTACTGACACGGTGGCATTTTTATCAAATATATAATTTTTACTATGCTCCTTACCGATATTCGCTTCACGGCAATCCCGCCAGTGCTCACTCGGATAATAAGTTTCTAACGCTTTCGTGTCAAGGTCGAAAGCAATTTGTTTTCTCGTCTCAGCCATGTTAATACACCGGCATTGCCAGGACTTCGAGAATGTCACAATTTTCCCCTGGATTTTCATCATCTATCCATTGCCACGAGTTGACCTGCCCGAGAAAATCATGCTTTATTTTCATATCCCCTATTTCCGGATCACATTTCATTTCGCGCCGCTGTTAGATCAAACCATAATTATTTTACCATATTTTTTCTTTCTTTTATCCGTGGCAGAATCGCCGCGGAAGCCTTATACTATATATACAAAAAGAAATCCATGTAAGCAACGGCACGTATTTTTTCCCGCCCCGGTTCGGGAGATGATAACGACACTATCTTTTTATTTCAGGAGGACGAACCATGAGAGTTTACAATTTACAAATCAATCATTTGACCGCTCCCGTCGGTATTGACGGCACGCGCATCCGCGTCAGTTGGAACGTGGAGGATGCCCTTGCGCAGAGCGCATTTCAGGTGACGGTGACAAACACGCGCGGCGACGTATTGGAGGATTCCGGGAAAGTGGCATCCTCAAACATGGTATACCGACTGCAAAATCCACTCGCATATAAAGGGAAATATTTCATTCAAGTGCAGACTTGGGATGAAAGTGACCTGGCAAGCGAGCCGGAGTCCGTCACGGTCATTACCGGAATCGACAAGGCACAATGGACGGCACGTTGGATTAATCCTGAGCCGGAAACCGGCACGGATGCAGGCAGCAACCTTGACGAGCGCAAGCGTGCAAGCTATCTGACAAAGGATTTCACGCTGACCGCCGGACAAATGGAGGCGGCTGCCGGGCACGGCGCGTACCTCTACGCGACCTGCCACGGCCTGATGAACATTTACATAAACGACGAGGAAATCACCGACCACCAGTTGATGCCGGGCACGCAGCAGTACGACAAGCGGCTGATGGTGGAGACGTTGCCGGTGGCCGACTTCTTGCGGGCCGGGGAAAATAAAATTGTCGTCACGCTGGGAGACGGCTGGTGGCGCGGCTCCATGGGACACGGCCAGGAAAGAAACATTTACGGCACGGACGTGGCCTTCCTCGGACAACTGGAAATCGCCGGCGAACCAGTGCTCACAACGGACGAAAACTGGCAGGCGACGCAGGAAGGCTCGCTTGGAATAAATGACTTCATGGCCGGGGAAGAATATGACGCGACAAAGTCCGAGCATGACGGCATGCACGGGGTGACCGTGGCTGATTTTGGTTATGACAACCTCATTTGCGTGGACACCGTGCCGGTCACGCCGCACGAGACATTTACGGCCAAATGGGCGGACACGCCAAACGGCGAAAAGGTACTGGATTTTGGTCAAAACCTGGTTGGATACGTCAGGATGGATTTTGAAGGATGCGCCGGAAAGCAAATAACCCTGACACACGGCGAGGTATTGGACAAGGACGGTAATTTCACAATTGCCAACTTTCAAAATCCGAAAATTCCGACAAAACAAGAAATCCATTACATTTGCAAGGACGGGCGAAACACGTACCATCCGACCAAGACCTACATGGGATTTCGCTATGTCAAAGTGGACGCGGATTTCGAGGTGAAACCGGAATACTTTACCGCGGTGGCAATTTACTCCGACATGAAAACGACCGCCGAATTTGACTGTGGCGTTGATGAGGTAAACCAACTCTTCCAAAACGCGTTGTGGTCGATGAAGGGAAATTTCGTGGACGTGCCGACCGACTGCCCGCAGCGGGAAAAATCCGGATATTCCGGTGACTGTCAGGCATTTATCCACACGGCGATGTATTTGATGGACTGCTATCCGATCTACGCGAAATGGCTGCGCGAGCAAGCGGCCGGACAATACGAGGACGGCTCCATTCCACAGATTGCCCCAAAATGTAACACGCCGGGACAAAAACAAATGATGATGGGCATGATATCCATGGATGACGGCATCGGCTGGTGCGATTCTTTTGAAATCGTGCCTTATCGACTGATGAAGCGCTATGGGGATGACGAATTGGTCGTGGGAAATTACGAGGCCTTAAAGAAATGGACGGAGTACGAAATCAACCGTGCCGCGCAGACCAGACCCTCAAACATGGACAAATTACCCGAAGGACATCGTGATTACATGATTGACACCGGCTGGATGTGGGGCGAATGGCTCGAGCCCGGACAAAACGAAGACGGCGGTGTTGCATACATGTCAAATCTGATGATGAACGGTGATCCCGAAGTCGGCACGGCCTTCTTCTACTTGCATTTATGTTACATGGAACAGATGGCCGAAAGACTGGGGCAAAACGAAGACGCGACCCGCTACCATGACCTTGCCGAAAAGGCAAAGGCCGCCTACCGCGCGGTTTATACAAAGGACGGCCGGGTGACC
Source organism: uncultured Lachnospiraceae bacterium (assembly GCA_949915905.1). Taxonomy (GTDB): domain Bacteria; phylum Bacillota; class Clostridia; order Lachnospirales; family Lachnospiraceae; genus Schaedlerella. The sequence goes on from CATLEQ010000018.1 coordinate 13,392, forward strand.
GAGGAAAAGCGGCAATGCCGTTTCGTCCGCCCGATTGCCCACGACCTCTTGTCCACGGAAGAAAAAGCTCAAGCGGCCGCCGACCTGGCAGAGAAGATTCACGCAAACGGCATGCACCTCGGCACCGGCTTTCTCACCACGCATGAATTGTGCCGCGCCTTAAGCCGCAACGGGCAAAATAAGACCGCCTACGACTTATTGCTACAAACCGAAAAGCCGGGTTGGCTCTATGCGGTGAAAAAGGGCTGTACCACGATTCCCGAAAGCTGGAACTGCTTTGACGAGGAAGGAAACCCGCACGATTCCTTCAATCATTATTCCTACGGTGCCATTACGGGATGGTTGATGGATTGCGCCTGCGGCATCATCGTGGAGGACGGCGAGATTCGCATCCAGCCATATCCCGACGAACGGTTGGGACATGCAAGAGCCGTATATCACTCTCCTTATGGGAAAATCGTTTCCGGCTGGAGCTATGAAGACGGAAAATGCAGATACGAGGTCGAAATTCCGGCCAACATGAAGGCAACGGTAATGCTGCCGGGGAAAGATGCGGTACATGTGACCGCCGGATGCCATACTTACAAATAAATACCCAACGGATTATGAAAACTGACACCAGGGCAATCTACAGTCCCCGGTGTCAGTTTTCAAATTTAAAGTGATTCGCTGCATTTTAGCTTACATAGCCCTCACGATATTTTTTCCTTCCTTCTTTTTGCCAATTCTTTCACAATTTTCCCCGGATCACAATCACGCCCCAATCGATTTACCACCTCGCAGATTTCTTGCACGACCGACTCCTTTTCTTCCAACATGTCTGCAATCTCCGCCACATCATACCCTTTTTTCATTTTCTTGCAAATCAGGCTGGCAAGTTTCTCTTCTCTTCCTTCCTCCCTGCTAACCCGTCTTGTCTCCTGCACGTCATATGCCTCAAAGCTGTCAAACAACATGTCAAATTTCCTCCGTTCTATCTGGTCGGTAAATGCCTCCACCTCGTCGCGAGGCACGTTCAGGCGATAAAGCAAAACCGCTATGATTTTACCAATCAGATGTAATAAATATTCCGGGGTGTTCTCGCTCAAATTTTCCAGATACTTTACCGGAACATCCTTTAACTTTTTGAACTCCGAAGAATTCCGTAGCTTGTTTATCAACATCAACAAAGATAATTCATCGCCCTTTTCAATCAGTTTTGCATCACTGTAATCATGAAGCGGGACGACCAAATAACGGAAATCAGGAATGTACTCGCCTAGCACGTCACTTAAATACACCCGCTCATGGAAATTTTTTACCGCGCTCCATGTTTCATTTCCCTCATAATATACAATGGGAAGAATCGGCGGATATTTAAAATCCTTAGTTTTCGTAATACCCGGATGCAAACGTTCTTGTTCATTTTCATAATCCGTCAATATCATCACGATATAACGCAATAAACGAAACGCCATATCATAATGTACTTTTGATTGACGTTCCACGATGGCAATTAAAAATAGTTCCATGCCCTTAATACGAACTTTCTTCACGGCATCCGAATCCCGTCCCTCTTGGAACATTGGTAAAAAGCGTTCTGAAATATCCTCGATGTCCTCCGGCCGCACATCTTTCAATAACGGGATTTCCGTGTAACCACGCAAAAACTCGGCACACAAAATGGGATCCTCAAAAATCAGTTTCGCCCCGTTATCACCAACCTGCCTATTCCTGATAACTTTTTCCGTGTCTTTCTCCACACGCACTTTCTTCTGATTTCTAGCCATGTTTTCCTTTCTTACGTTTCGTTTACTGCCCATGCGCAATCTCCTTTCTTTTTGCTTTGAACAAAAAACGAACACGCTTACATTTATTATAATAGGCAAGCACTAAAATAACAATCCAGAATTTCCAGACCATTATAATTTTTCCTTTATTTTTCCTTGTAAAAGGTAACTCGTTTTCTGTTCTTGTTATTGTTTTCATACCGCACGCCAAGCACGTCTTCCATATATGGCATGCGGCATTTCCACACTATAGTTTTTTTACATCAATCTTGAATTCTCTGGTGAAATACCACGAAACCTGCGAACCGCCCATCGGCAATCCCCTTGTATATCCGGCATCCAAAGACTCATGACTTTCGTCATGTATCGGACAGATATGATTTCGAAATGAATCCGTCCGGAATTTTGATGCGTAAATATCATACCACGTCATATTTCCAATCGTCAACATGGCATATTGCATAAAAAACAAACATTCTATATTGCGAAAAAATAAAATACGGATTCTGGAAGATATTTCCATCATTGGCATTGATAATCTCGATTTTGACCAGGACATGTTTCCACAACTTTCTTCCGTCGACCTGCAGCAGCAAAAAATCTGCAAATGCATTGTGGATTTCATCGTGCAGAGGATAAAGGGCGAAGACACTCCGGCCAAAAAGGTGATTTTCCAGCCGACGCTCGTAATCCGGGAGAGCAGCGTGAACCCTGCTTGCTTATTACCTTCAATGAGCAGCGCGCAGTGAAAAGTAACGGCTACGGAACAGAAACCAAAAAATTTCCACTAAACAATTGACATAAAGCAGTCTTATACGTATAATATTATGAAAGGGAGAAAATTTCTCCATAAAATAGTGTCCGCTCCCTGATATGCGGCTTACAAATGTTCAGGACGACAAATAGTGTCCGCTTCCTGATATGCGGCTTACAAATGTTCAGGATTAAAATTTTTGTAACACCTTGTTGAAAGACAAGGTGTTACTTTCACATAGGAGATTTTTTATGCTACAAGCCCAGTTATATTTTTTGTCAGACCAGTATTATCGGGATTTTCCAGATGACAAGCTTATGAAAAATAAAGATATCATTAATGGAACGCCACATAACCGCCCTTGTTTCTTCGCATTTGAAGATTCTAAAATAGCTGATATTTATTGGATTGTTCCGATTTCATCAAAATTTGAGAAGTTCAAACAAATAGAACAAAATAAAATCAAAAAATATGGTCATTGTAATACAATTCGTTTCGGAATAGTCCTTGGCAGAAATACAGCGTTTCTAATACAAAACATGTGTCCTGCAACGAGCAAATATCTGACCGCGTACATCGACAAAAACAACCATCCAGTCAGGATTGATGATAGGATAGCAGCGGATGTGGAAAGAAACGCCCGCCATGTTTTAGCTATAGCAAAACGCGGAGCAAAGGTGATTTTTCCTGATGTGTTTAAAATCTATCATGAGCTTGAACATCAACTCCAATAGAAGTGCTAAGCCACAAGTTCTAATTTATGACTTAGCATCATTTTCTATTTCACTAAAAACGAATCTCTCATCACGATTACGTATCAATTCAAGAACGCCACCGGCGTTCTTGCGGCGGCCACATTATGGCCATTCTCAAACATGGCCGTTCCGCAATTCCTGATTCGCTTTCTCCACGTTCAACCTCGACAAAATCAGCGTGATAAGCAGGTTAATGGCAAATGGGATCCACAAGTACATGACATACAGCATGTTGATCGTGGACGGTGCCTGCACGGCCGCCTTGCCGTCGAACCCGCTGGCCGCCAAGAGCCACCCGGCCACCGCCGTTCCGATGCCGCCGCCCAGCTTGATTCCCAACGACGTGCAAGAATACATCGTCCCGTCCACCCGCTTGTGCTTCGTAAGCCAGGTATACTCCGAGCAGGAGGCAATGACCGCGTTCATGTCACCCTGCCACGGTCCCTGCCCGAACGCCGCCACCGCGGTAAACAAAAGCATCAGCGGCACGCTGCCCAGGTAGGCCGCCAGGATTACCAACGCGCGCCCGATGGTGGCAACCGTGTAACTGGTCACATTTAACTTGTACATGCCCTTCCATTTTGCCACGAGCATCGGCGTAAATACCAACGCCACAATCAGCGGAATGTTGATGAACCAGGAAAACACGCCGTAAAGATTTTCATTCAATAGTACATAGGTCATAAAATATACGCCCATGTTGAGCATTGCCGTGTAAATCTGCTGCAAAATGTAGGCTCCGCAAATCATCAGGTAATATTTGTTCGCCACGAGCAATTTCATCGCCTCGACGAGGCCGTATTTCTTCTCCGGCTCCTTCGCGCCGCCCTCCGCAAGTTCCTCCTCCGGCAATTCCTTCACTGAAAGCACCGATAAAGAATTAATCACGAGTCCGATGACGGCATAAATGATGGCAATCGTCCTCCACCCATTCGCCCCGCCGCCAAGCCACGATACCACCTGCAATGTAATGGATTGAATCAGCAGGCTGGTGGCAAAGGCAAACATAAAACGAAACGAACCCATTTGCACACGTTCCTTGCTGTTTTTCGTTACCAACGAGGTCAGAGCCGAATAGGCGATATTGTTCGCCGTGTAAAATACCGCGTTCAGCAGCGTATACGTAATAAAAAACCAGGCATACTGTGCCGTTTCTCCAAGGTTTACGGGAATGGCAAAAATCCCGATTAATGTCAGGGCACAGCCAAAATACCCATAAAACATCCACGGCCTCGCCTTTCCCATTTTTGAGTGCGTCTTGTCAATCATCGCCCCGAAAAACACGTCCGTCACCCCGTCAAACAGCTTGGAAACCGCAATCAGGCTCCCGACGATTCCGGCATTCAGACCAATCGAATTTGTCAAATACAGCATGACGAAAGACGAAAGAAACGCATACACGACATTTCCGGCAATGTCTCCCGAACCATAACCAATCTTGTTATACCATTTCAAATATGTTCTCTCTTCCATTTTATTTACTCCTTCCTACCCCATCAGCATCTTGATCACAAAAGAAAACTCCTCGTCATCAAACCGATACTTTTCCTTCAACCTGGGCCCGCAACTGTTGGAGCCGATGCCATTTTGCGCCGCGTCCAAATGAAGCACGGTACTCCCGCATGGCTCAAGCTCGTAATTGTGCTCCTTGTTTGTCAATTCCTCCGGCGTATAAATCGAGGCGTTAAAGCTAAACGTTTCCGCTCCTGCCGCCGTGCCTTTCGAATTTATCCCGCCAAACGCCGTCAGCTTGTTTTTACCCCCTTCTACCACGACATAATCACAATCGTAATGGCTTCCGTTTTCCTGCGGCCGCAAATAATCCTCGTGCATTTTCTCCACTTCCGTTTGATAAATGCCATGGGCACAAGCCCTCCGCTTATCCCGATAGCTTTCCAGTGGCCCCATGCCACAATATGTGACGTGCGTCATTTCTCGCGGAAGGTACAAGCGCAGGCCAAACCGCGGCAATTCAGGAAATTCCCGGTTCCGTCTTACTTTTACGTCGAGAGACACGTTCCCGCACCCGTCAATTTCCCACGTCGCGTCCAGATTTAAAATTCGCTGCCTCGATACCGTCACCACCCCCATTTCACTGTGAATCTGAAACGCCTTGCCCACCCATTTGCAATCCGTTTCATAGGCTCTCGTCCGCGCCTTGTCATATCCGGCCTTCAGCCATTCCAACTCTAGCTGGCGGTCGTTGTCGGTGGGCGCGCGCCAAATAGCGATTTCCATTGGACAATCAAGCAATTTTCTATTTTCCAATTCCATGGAATGGAACACGCCGCGAAGCTTGTCATAAACATAAGAAAAACGTTTGGTACAAACCGTGAGAAAACGGTCATCCTCTGACACGAGGTTCATTCTTGACGCATCGCACACGTCCGGTATACCGAATATTCCTGCCATGTCAGGCCCGTCTATTCCGGCATGCAAACTTGCCATGTCATATCCGCCTACGCTTCTGACCAACGACAGTTTTCGCTCCATCCGCACCACGTCCTGATTTCGCCCGTCCTCGTTTGCCAGCACTACCTCGTCAAAGCCCAGTTCATGCCCCGCCGCAAGCGGCTCAGCATCGCATTTTAAGTAATAATGTAACTTTAAAAAGCATTTTCCCTTTTCCGGAATCACCCGGCAAAATGCCCCGCCGCCTTGTTTACACTGCAGTTCGCCACCCAGAAACGCCTCCGGAACCCGCAATGTCACGTTTCCCGTCGCGTGCGGTAAAATGGATTGTAGTTCCACCGTCTCGCGCTCCCCCGAAACAATGGTTCTGCCGTCACATGTGACTTCATAAGTCACATAAATCCAGTCCCGCAAATCCGTGAAATTCAATTCGTTTCGCAAAACGACGACTCCGTTTTCCAGATCCGCCACGACGACCCTGGCCGGACGATGGACGTTCTTGTACTCCAAAAGCCCCATATGCGGCCGCCGATCCGGATACACCAGCCCGTCCATGCAAAAATTCCCGTCATGCGGATACTCCCCATGGTCGCCGCCATACGCATACATTTCTTTTCCATTTTCCGCCCTGCCCTTATAAATGGCATGGTCGCACCACTCCCAGACAAACGCGCCGCAAATGCAGTCGTATTTCTCAATCAATTCGAAATAGTCCTCCAAATCACCGGGGCCGTTGCCCATGGCATGGGCATACTCGCAGAGAATGTACGGCTTGTCGGGGTTACTCCTCGCGTACCGCTCGACATCCTCATAATCCGCGTACATGCGGCTGTACAAATCCAAATTGGAATAATCATATTTTCGCCCGCGCCCCTTATAATATGCACTTTCGTAATGTGTCAGCCGATCGGGGTCGAATCGGTGCGTCCACCGCAATGCCTCCTCAAACGTGCATCCATAACCGCCCTCGTTTCCCATCGACCAAATGACCACGCACGGACGGTTCTTATCCCTGCATACCATGCTCCTCGTGCGGTCGAGCGTGGCCTCGACATACTCCGGATTGTCGGAAATCATCTCGTTCCACCTCCCGCTTCGCTCCTCGTCCGTGTCATTTTCATAATACAGCTCCCACGAGCCGTGGCTTTCGTTGTCCGCCTCGTCAATGACGAAAAATCCATATTGGTCACACAATTGGTAAAACATCGGCGCGTTCGGGTAATGGCTGGTGCGGATGGCGTTAAAATTATGCTCCTTCATCAACCGCAAATCCCGTTCCATCTGGGCGACGCCGATGACCGGCCCGGTCACCGGATCCGAGTCATGTCGGTTGACACCGCGAAACTTCACTCGCTCCCCATTGACATAAACCACGCTTTGCTCCACATAAATTTCGCGAAATCCCACCCGCTCCGTGATGATCTCGCGGCCAATTGACGCGTCCTTCGCCGCTCCACTTCCGGCATCCTCGTTTCCGGTCTCTCCACATCCGGCCGCCTCATTTCCAGCCTCGATTCCGGCCGCCCCGCCTCCCGTCTCGAGATACAGCGTGTAAAGACTGGGATGCTCGCTGTCCCACAGCCTCGGCGACTTGATTTTCATTTCCATGCCGCCGAAAAACTCGCATTCGCCAACACATGCCCCGTCGGGGTCACAAAGTGCCGCCCGCACCGGAATTTCCTCGTCCAGATACTCGACCTCCAACTCCAGCACGGCCTCGCCATCTCCCAGCCTCGTATGGACGAAATAATCAAAAATCCCCTGTGTCGGGCGTTTTAGCACGTACACGTCACGGAAAATCCCGCTCATGCGAAATTTATCCTGATCCTCCAGGTAGCTTCCGTCACACCACTTGAGCACCAACACCGCCAGCTCGTTTTCGCCCTGCAAAATCATTTCCGTCACGTCAAACTCGTGTTGTGCGTGCGACACTTGGCCGTAACCCACGTATTGCCCGTTCAGCCACACGTAAAAGCACGAATCCACGCCCTCGAAATTCAGGAAGGCGCGCGGCGCGTCCGCCAGTTTTTCATAATGGAACGTGCAAATATAAACTCCGCAAGGGTTTTCTACCGGGACGTAAGGTGGATCCGCCGGAAATGGGTAGCGAATGTTGACGTACTGGTGGCAATCGTACCCATACTGCTGCCAGACTCCGGGAACCGTCACCGCCTCGTATCCCGTCGGCTGAAATCCCGTTTCATAAAACGGATCTTCGAGGTCGTACACGCTGTCATAATAGCGAAACAGCCATCCCTCGTCCAGCATCTGAATCCGGTCGGAACGCTCACGTTCAAAAACCAGATTGTCCATCCGCATGGAGGCGGGTACATAGTATGCACGATTTGATACTTCATTCTCATGCAGCATGTGCGGATCCTCAAAATAATTTGGAACGATCATTTGTTGCTTCCTCCTTTACAAATTTTCTGACAAAGCCTTAATTTACGCAGTCTGAAAGTTTTGTCTCGCTTTTGTCTGCATCCAGTATAAAATGGAAGTGCCAGATTTTCCATAAACTACAATAGACAAAACATGCACAAAGTTGTACAATACAAAATAAGGAGGTTGTGCTGCCACTAAACTCGAAAAAACCTCGTTAAGTGGCCCACAACTACATTCGCACGTAGGCACCTAAACAGAGGAAACTCCGCACGACTAGGCTCGTCTAAAACCTCGCCAAGGAGTGCGGAGTGCATTCACACTAAGCTCGTGCAAAACCTCGCCAAGTGTTCATAGCAAGTGCTCATAGTAAGGAGGCATCCCCATGTATGCAAATTCCGCTTATTTAAATCACTCCCTGGTGGATTTCAAGGACAAGAGCCGCCCACTGATCGTCGGCAGTTGCGGCACGTACCACCTATACACGAAGCCGCGCCTTCCCACCTACCGCCCCCGGGGGCGAATTGATTTCCAACTGCTCTACATCGCGTCGGGAAAGGCTTATTTTCATTTTGGAAGCGAAGAAAACGAAACCGTCGTCACGGCCGGTCACATGGTGCTTTACCGTCCGCGCGAAATGCAGAAGTATGAATATTATGCCATAGACCAGACCGAAGTATACTGGGTTCACTTTACCGGCAACGACGTGACCAACCTTCTACGCAAATATGAGATTCCCATCAAGGAACACATATTTTACACGGGGACGTCCCCCGAATATCAATGGATTTTCCGGCAGATGATTCAAGAATTGCAAAATTGCCGAGAGAATTACCAGATGCTTTTGACCATGTTGCTGGGGCAGATTTTCATCCACATCAACCGCCAGCTGAAAGAAGGGAACAAGGCCACCAGCTACATGTTGGAGGAAACCGAGCGGGCGACAAGGTATTTTAGCGAAAATTACAACAAGCCGATTTGCATCGAAGAATACGCGGAATCAAGACACGTCAGTGCCTGCTGGTTCATTCGCCAGTTCAAGCACTACACGGGAATG